>CAKZYL010000166.1 GCA_937884705.1 uncultured Roseovarius sp.
GGAAAGGGCGCGACCTTTATGGCCGCACCCTTCCAAGTTCAAAGCCTTAGCGTGCCGGTCAATCCGGAACGGCGAAGACCGTCAATTGACCACCCAGGTTGGTGTAGTCACTCAGAGCAGCGTAACCGCCCACAGCGCCAAGACCATCGTTGGGATTGGTGAGGCCAGCTGCCAAGCCGATACCAGCCCAGCCGCCAACGCCCGAAAGGATGCCGACATACTGTTTGCCGTTGCTCTCATAGGTCATGACGTTGCCGATGATGCCGGACGGTGTTTTGAAGCTGTAAAGCTCTTCACCGGTGTCAGCATGGACAGCCTTTAAGTGACCTTCCAGCGTGCCGTAGAACACGACGTCGCCCGCGGTTGCCAGAGCACCTGACCAGACAGAGAACTTCTCAGGGATCGACCATTTGATCTCCCCTTTGAGGTTATCCCAGGCGATGAAGTTGCCCATACCGCCATGGCTGTCCGGTGCCGGATACATCGACAGGGTCGCGCCCACATAGGGCTGACCTGCGGTGTATGCGACGCGGAACGGCTCATAATCCATGCACACGTGGTTGGTTGGCACGTAGAACAGTTCTGTTTTCGGGGAATAGGACGCAGGTTGCTGGTCCTTTGATCCCAGAGCCGCGGGGCAGATACCGGTCGAGTTGACATCTTCGCCATTTTGCTCGGTGGAGTACTGCGCCACGACCGCCGGACGACCGTAGGTTTCGCTTTCGGGGTCCATATCGACACCTGTGGTCCAATTCACCACGGGGTCATATTTCTCCGCGACCATCAGTTCGCCAGTGACACGATCCATGGTGTAGCCCAAGCCATTGCGGTCGAAATGGGTCAGAAGCTTGCGCATCTCGCCATCAACCTCTTGCTCGGTCAGGATCATCTCATTGATGCCATCGTAGTCCCACTCGTCATGGGGCGTCATCTGGTAGACCCATTTGGCCACACCGGTGTCGATGTCCCGTGCGAAGATAGCCATCGACCAACGGTTGTCACCGGGCCGCTGAGCCGGGTTCCATGTCGACGGGTTGCCAGAGCCGTAGTAGACTAAGTTCTCTTCGAGGTCTGCCGAGTACCAGCCCCACGTGGTGCCGCCGCCAATTTTCCACTGATCACCTTCCCAGCTGTTCAAGGAACTGTCAGGACCCACTGGCTTGCCCAACGCGGTTGTGTTCTCGTCAAACAAAAGCTGGTCGTCCGGACCGACGGAGTAACCGCGCCAGGCCAGCTCGCCGGTGTTCATGTCATAGGCCGTTACATGGCCCTGAACACCAAACTCACCACCTGAGATGCCGACAATCACTTTGTCTTTCACCGGCAAAACGGTTGCTGTGTTGGTCTCGCCGATGGTCGGGTCGCCGTTTACAACTTCCCAAACCACGTCGCCGGATTTAGCGTCCAGCGCCACGACTTTGGTATCCGCCTGGTGCAAGAAAATCTTGCCTTCGGCGTATGCCACACCACGGTTCACCGTGTCACAGCACATCACAGGGATCACATCGGGATCCTGCTTCGGCTCGTACTTCCAGAGGATCTTGCCTTCATTGGCCAGATCAAGAGCGTAAACGATATTCGGGAACGGCGTATGGACATACATCGTGTCACCGATCACGAGCGGCGAACCCTCGTGACCTCGCAGCACGCCGGTCGAAAATGTCCAGGCCACTTGTAAATCACCAACGTTCTCTGCGTTGATTGCATCGAGTTCTGAGTAACGCTGGTTCTTGTAGTCTCCCGTCTGGATCGCCCATTGCTTTGGGTTCTCCATCTGGGCAACGAGATCGTCATTTGCAACGGCCATAGAGGCGATGCAAATGGCAATCCCGGAAGTCAGCATAGAAAGCTTTCTCATGAAGCTCCTCCCGTTTGTGCGGCAAAACTGCCGCGATTACATCTGATCCAGGATAGGTTCAGATGCTCAGTCATGTCCTGATGCGGCCTCTCTTCCGCGGCAGGACAATTCCGGTGTGGCCATGGGCACGCAACGTGCCTCCCCTGAGTTCTGGCCCTTCAATTCAGTCGTTCCGCGTGCCACTCCACATGATCGCGGGCAAATGTGTTCACGAAAAAATACGAATGATCGTACCCCTTTTGCATCCGCACTTGTCCGGACTGACGGCGTTTGGCCATCATATCGGCAAGCGCTTCGGGCATCAGAAGGTCGAGAAATTGGTCGCTGGCGCCTTGGTCAACAAGGATGTCACCTTTCCAATTGTGATCATCCAGCAAGAGCGTTGAATCATATCCAACCCAATCCCCTTCGTCATTGCCAAGATATTCGCTGAGCTGCTTACGGCCCCAGTCAGACTGCGTCGGGTGGGCAATCGGAGCAAATGCCGACAGGCTGTCGAACAAATCCAGATTGTTCAACGCCAGTGTCAGCGCGCCGTGTCCGCCCATGGAATGCCCGGTGATGCCATGGCGGTTCTGTACCGGCAAACTATCAAGCACCAGCGCACGCAGCTCGCACAAGATGTAATCGTACATTTTGTAATTGGCCTTCCAGGGGTCGCAGGTTGCATTGACGTAAAACCCTGCACCCTGTCCGAGGTCATAGGCTTCGTCGTCGCTAACCGCAGACCCTCTTGGCGACGTGTCAGGGAAAATCACTGCAATACCATGGCGCGCGGCATGCTCTTGAAATCCACCCTTTGTGACGGCGTTTTCATGGGTGCATGTCAGGCCCGAAAGATACCAGAGCACTGGCACGCGTCGCTCCTTGGACTGGGGCGGCAGATACGCCCCAAATGTCATTTCGCAACTGCAGCTGTCGGACACGTGCTTGTAGACGGCCTGGGTTCCGCCAAAACAATGGTTCTCGGACACAATCTCCATAGTCATCGTCCTAAAACTCCACCACGGCGCGAATGGATTTTCCTTCGTGCATCAGGTCAAACCCGTGATTGATGTCTTCCAATTTCAAAGTGTGCGTGATCATCGGATCGATCTCGATCTTGCCGTCCATGTACCAATCGACGATTTTCGGCACATCTGTGCGACCTTTGGCGCCGCCGAAAGCAGTGCCGCGCCAAACCCGACCTGTGACCAGTTGGAAAGGCCTGGTAGAGATTTCCGCGCCGGCAGGGGCCACACCGATGATGATGCTTTCACCCCAGCCCTTGTGCGCGCATTCCAGCGCCGCGCGCATCACGCTCACATTGCCGGTGGCATCAAAAGAGTAGTCTGCGCCGCCGCTCGTCAACTCGACCAGATGTGCAACAAGATCGCCCTCGATCTTGGACGGATTGACAAAGTCGGTCATGCCAAAGTGTTGGCCCATGGTCACTTTGTCATCGTTAAGATCGACGCCGACGATCTGATCGGCACCTGCGAGGCGCAAGCCCTGGATTACGTTCAGTCCGATCCCGCCCAGACCGAACACAACGCAGCGTGATCCAAGCTCCACTTTCGCCGTGTTGATCACCGCACCAATGCCCGTGGTCACGCCGCACCCGATGTAGCAAATTTTATCGAAAGGTGCGTCCTTGCGAACTTTGGCCAGCGCAATCTCGGGAACAACCGTGTGGTTGGCGAAGGTTGAACAGCCCATGTAATGGTGGATGGGCGTACCATCCAGCATACTGAAACGGGTCGTCCCGTCGGGCAACAGGCCTTGCCCCTGGGTTGAGCGGATTTTTTGGCACAAATTGGTTTTGGGGTTGAGGCAATAGTCGCATTCGCGGCATTCCGGCGTGTAAAGCGGAATGACGTGATCGCCGGGCTCCAGCGACGTGACGCCCGTGCCCACCTCTAGGACGACACCTGCGCCTTCGTGGCCCAGGATGGCGGGGAAAATACCTTCTGGATCATCACCGGACCGCGTGAATTCATCGGTATGGCAAAGACCCGTCGCCTTAATCTCAACAAGAACCTCACCCGCCTGAGGGCCGGTGAGTTCCACTTCCATTACTTTCAAGGGCTTGCCAGCTTCCAAAGCAACGGCAGCACGGGTTCTCATATGCAAATTCTCCGCAACACCTGAAAAAAACCAGGTGACTTAACGATCAGTATGCGCGGCGAATGTGATAACGGACAACTGAGACAAAGGTTTGTATTGGCGGCGATAGACTCAACCGACGCGATTGGACATACTCGATGCCAAAAGGGCTTCTATCATGCGCTTAACCCGTTTTTTGAACCGCGCCACAGTGATGGCTTGCCTTGCCAGCCCTGCCGCAGCGGCAGATTTTTCCGACCCGACGTGGCCTTGCGTTCAACGCAAGATTGAAACCCTTTCACTTGGTCTGATGTGGCCGCACCCGGTTGAGGATGCATCCGATGAGATCAGCCAAGCCCTTGCGGTGCAGATAGGAGATCTGGCGGATACTCTGGCATTGCGACGGGTGGAGCTGGAAGACATCAAACCGCTGGTCCAGCAATTCTCTGATGCGCATCAAAAAGACGTGGCAATCCTTGGCCAAGTGTTCTCGCGCGTGTTTGACACGCTGTCTACGCGGCGGGCCCAAATCATAAAGGGGATCGGGACGTTTTCGTTGGGTCAGATTGAACTGGCCGAAAAGATTGATGCATCGCGTCAAGAGATGTCGGATTTGCTGGCGCAGGACACGCCGGATTTTGATCGCATTGACGGCATCGAAGAGCAGCTTGATTGGGATCAGCTGATCCATTCCGACCGGCAGCAATCCATTCAATATCTGTGTGAAACGCCCCAGCTGATCGAACGTCGCCTGTTTTCTATTTCGCAGATGCTGCAGCAGGCCAGCAAATAGGCAGGATCACTCCCACTCCAACTCGGTGAAAGCGACCGTGGCGTTACGGGGATTGTGGACGTCAAAAAGCTCCCACTTGTCGGCTTCGCTTGACGCGATGTTCGGGACCGCTTCACTCAGTCTTTGCCCTTCATCAAGTGCGGCGCGCGTGTCGTCTTCCAAGACCTTGAGGTAGCGCAAAACAGGCGCTGCCGCGTCAGGCCAGGGCAGCACAGGGCCGCCATGTCCCGGGATCACTCTTTCGGCAGGGATATCCGCCAGATCTGTCAAAACCCGCTGCCAGCCAAGCAAATTGCCATCAAGTGTGGGGAGGTGGGCGTCAAACACCAGGTCCCCGGCAAAGAGGGTGCCGGTCTCTTCATCCAGTGCTGTAATGTCCGTTCCGGTGTGGGATGTGGGCCAAACGCGCAAGGTGATTTGCCGTTGGCCCAGGTCGATGATCTGCCCGTCTGTCACAGGGTTGAGCGCGGTGACGGCCTGTGTGCCGATCATGGAGTGCGCACCGGTCAGGCGCGTCAGGCTTTCCAGATAATTGATCTGCCGGTCCGATATGGCGCGCGGCAGATGCGCGTGGCCCAGCATGCGCGCGCCGGCCTCTTCAAAAACACCAGCCCCAAAAATGTGGTCCGGGTGCATGTGGCTGAGAATGACGTGGGTGACAGGAAGGTCGGTTTCGGCGCGGATCGCCCGCCACAGACCCTCGCCGATCCAACGGGTGGTGCCGGCATCGAAGACCGCCACAGATGAGGTGCCGATCACGAACCCCATGTTGGACACATCCCCTTTGTTGGTGGTGTCGGGCTCTGCAACAGCGCCCAAATGCACAAATACACCTGGTGCGACCTCTTCGACGGAAAGCGGCGCGCCGATGGGTTCACAGGTTGGCGCGCCCTTGAAGACGAGGCCGTCAAATCGTGTCAGATCGGGCGGAGCCTCTTGCAGACGCGCCTGACAGTCTTCCGATACTTCGGCCTCATATCCTGGCAAAAGCTGCGCTCTGCAAACGTCCTCGGCTTGGTTTAAGCAGGCCAATATGATCGCTTCAAACATCTTCGATCCCCCGTACGGACCATGCAGTATTGGTGCATGCAATGCATTGCTGCCAAAGTATGCGTATCCTCAGAGTGCAGTTTATGATACGTTGCTCGATGATTTGCCACAGGAGTGCTTCTTCATGCGCGTTTTCCTCACCGCAGCGATTGTTGCTTTCACGGCCTCGTCCACGCTGGCCTCTGACATTAGAAACCCGATGCAAGACAGCATCAGTTGGTCGGACATGCAATACACGATCCTGGGCGGGGATTTTGAACTGGGCGATGCGTCCGCGCTCATGACAGTGGATGCACCTTATAGGGCGCATGATGCAGCAACAGTGCCCATCGTGATCAAACAGATTGATGACAGCGCTCGAATTTCGGCTGCCCATATTGTAGTCGATGAAAACCCGGCTCCTCTTGCGGCTGTCTTTCAATTTTCCGAAGCGATGGGCAATCTGGACTTTGAGCTTCGGGTGCGGGTCGATCAGTACTCCAACGTGCGCGTCATTGCTGAAACTGAGGCTGGCCACCACATGGCCGGACGCTTTGTGAAAGCATCTGGCGGCTGTTCAGCTCCTGCAACCAAAGATGCTGAACTTGCCCTGGCTGAAATGGGCAAGATGAAATTGAAGATGTTCGGAAAGACGGCGCAAATGTCGACCCCACGTCGAGAAGCGCAGATCATGATCCGGCACCCGAATTACTCAGGGCTGCAGCGCGACCAGATCACACAGTTGTTTATCCAGCCGCATTTCATTGATTACATTGAGGTTTGGCAGGGAGAAGAGCTTCTTTTTTCTATGGAAGGGGGCATTTCGATCTCAGAAAACCCGGTGTTCCGGTTCTCCTATAACGACAATGGCGCCCAGTTCCTGACTGTGAAAGCGACCGACACCGAAGGGAATTCCTTCGTTCAGGAGCTTGCGAAATCTGTCAGTGGGTGACCTCTCCGGACATTTGGCACTCTCTGGGAGGGTCAAACCATGCGATTATCCCAGAGAGTCCGAGCCATCTCAGCGGTTGCGCTACTTTTTTAAAAGCAAATGATCTCAGCTTCGGCTTGGGCGCGCCTTAGATCTGCGACCATGCTTTCGGCCATTGCCGCACTTCGGAAAAACGACATGCGTTCTCCTCCGACACGCCGCATCGATAGAACTGTTTCCGCTTCAAGATACTGGTCATAGGTCAGAATTGAGGCAATCTCGTCTATCGAGCAAGAGCACCTATCCAACATTTCGCGGGTTTGTCCGTTTGCGGCCATACAACCGAAAACGTAGTCCGCCCGCGCCGATGTGGGATAATCGTTGAGGCGTTGCGACGCAGTTTGAGACAATGCGATCTGAGGCACGACACAGGCCGCGCATATCAATGCCAGCTTGGTCTTCATTTGCTTTGGCTCACATCTACGCCTTCATAGTGAAATTCCGAACGGTAAACGGACGTGCCGTCTTGGCCCCCGGGCGCATCGGCAATCAGGCTGACATACCA
>CAKZYL010000167.1 GCA_937884705.1 uncultured Roseovarius sp.
AATTGGCTGCCCTTTGGTCGGGCGACCAGCATGCGACAAGAATTCGTGCCCAGATCCAACGCGGCATAAAGCGGGGCGGTTCCGGGCCGGTTCAGTGCGGGGCTCTCAACCGTGTTTGGGATAGCGCCCGCACTTTCGGGACGCCTAGGCGACATAAAAACACGCCTTCCATTTCGAGTTGCTTCGACCGTAGGCCGTGAAATCGTCCGACGCAAGCGTTGAGGGGTGTGCAGGCTTCATGATGAATAGCTTTCATGTGACCGCGGCGTTATCTTGTGCATACTATCTGCACAAGACGGGTCAGAAGATTGCGACAAACCGGTGTCGCAGTCCGTTTGTGTTTTGTCGAAAATCGACGCCGGAAACGGGGCGCTCTGCTTTAGGTAGGGGCAACGCAGGTTAAGGAATCAACGATGGTCGATGTCACTGTTGTGTACTGGCGCGATATTCCCGCGCAGGTGATTGTGGGCAAGGGTCGCCGCGGCGCGAAAAAACAGCTGCCCGAACGCTTCGAGCAAGCAATCGACGCGGCCGCCATGCGTCTTGGCGCGAAAGACGCCGATGCCTATCTCGCCGAGTGGCGCAAAGCACCGCCCTACCAGGTAGAGGGCGATGCCGCAGACGTGGCCGAAGCAGAGGCCACACGCCTTGAAACCGAATATGATCGCAACCGGGTACGAAAACTGATTGCCAACAATGGCTGGGCGTGACCAGACCAGCAGCCTATGGGAGAGTGTCATGGCACTTTTGAACTTCAAAAAGCGTGAAACGAAGACGCCCGGCAACAGCGCCGAGATGGAGGCGTTCCTGCAGGGTTACTCCATCGAGGTCATGCCCCGCACCGCCGAAAAGGTGGAAGACTTCCGGGCGCTCCTGCCGGAAGGCACACGCGTCTACATTGCGCACATCGAAGGCACGCCCATCGAAGACATGGTGGCAACCGCTAAGCGTCTGGCCGAAGACGGCTATCCCGTGATGCCCCACTTTCCCGCCCGCATCATCAAAGATGAGGCAACGCTCACCGACTGGATCGCGCGCTATCAGGGTGAGGCAGGTGTCGATCAGGCGCTCTTGCTCGCAGGTGGCGTGGACACGCCGCACGGCGCGTTCGAAAGCTCCATGCAGTTGATGGAGTCGGGCGCGTTTGACAAAGCAGGCTTCAAGCGTCTGCATGTGGCAGGCCACCCCGAGGGCAACAAGGACATTGATCCCGACGGCTCCACCAAGAACGTCGATGACGCGCTGCAATGGAAGCAGAAATTTTCCGAGCGCACCGACGCAGAGATGGCGCTCGCCACCCAGTTTGCCTTTGACGCAGGCCCGATTATCGAGTGGGCCAATGCGCTGCGTGCGGCGGGCATCACGATCCCCGTGCATATCGGCATCGCCGGTCCGGCCAAGCTGCAGACGCTGATCAAGTTCGCCATTGCCTGCGGCGTGGGTCCGTCGCTCAAGGTGCTGCAAAAGCGCGCGATGGATGTCACCAAACTGCTTTTGCCCTACGAGCCAACCGACGTGCTCTCAGACCTCGCCGCCCACAAAGCCGCCAACCCCGATTTCAACATTGAAAGCGTCCATTTCTTCCCGCTCGGCGGGATCAAGACCAACGCCACCTGGGCCATCGAAAACGGTGGCAACGCGACCAAACCGGCAAACGCCGCCTGAAGGACACCCTAGATGACACAAACCATCGTCGAATCGAAAACCAAAACCGCCATCATCGGTTTTGATCAGCCCTTCTGCGTGATCGGCGAACGCATCAACCCCACCGGCCGCCGCATTCTCAATGAGCAGCTGGAACAGGGCAACTTTGAGATGGTGAAATCCGACGCCCTCGCCCAGGTCGCCGCTGGCGCCACGATGCTCGACATCAACTCGGGCGCTGTCTTCAAGAACAAGATGGCCGAAGATGTGCGCTACGCCGACAACAACTTCGTGGAACCGCCCCTGATGAAAGAGCTCGTGAGCCTCGTGCAAGGCGTGGTCGACGTGCCGCTTTGCATCGACAGCTCCGTGCCAGGGGCGCTTCAGGCCGGACTTGAGGCCTGCGAAGGCCGCCCTCTTGTGAACTCCGTCACCGGTGAAGAAGAAAAGCTCGAACAGGTCCTGCCGCTTTGCGCGAAGTACAACGTCCCCGTAGTGGCCATCTCCAACGACGAAACAGGCATCTCGGAAGATCCCGATGTGCGCTTCGCCGTGGCCAAGATGATCGTGGAACGCGCCGCCGATCACGGCATTCCGGCCCATGACATCGTCGTTGACCCGCTGGTCATGCCGATCGGCGCCATGGCGACCGCCGGTCAGCAGGTCTTCACCCTGGTGCGCAAGCTGCGCGAAGAGCTTGGCGTCAACACCACCTGCGGTGCGTCGAACATCTCCTTTGGTTTGCCCAACCGACACGGCATCAACAACGCGTTTTTGCCCATGGCCATGGGCGCAGGCATGACATCGGCGATCATGAACCCCATCGCGCTGCCCGCAAAGCAGGCCGACAAGGACGCCAAACGCGCCGAGGCTGCGGCCGCAGGCATTGTCATTCCCGACGGCATGGATGACGAAACCTTCTGCCAGCTCTTCGGCCTCGGCTCCACCAAAGCCCGCGCTGGCAAGGAAATGGAGGCCATCCGCGCCGCCAACTTCCTGACCAACAACGACCCCCATGGCGGCGATTGGATCAAGTTCAACAAACCCCCGGTCAAAGCGGGTGAGGAAGAAGGCCGCGGCGGGCGCGCCGGAGGCCGCCGCCGCCGCCGCGCGTAAGCGAGGCCGCCCGCCAGGGCGGAAGAGCGCCATGCCCAGGTTTCACATCGAGCCGCTCACCAAAGAGCGGCTCGATTGCGCTTTTGCTCTCACAACCGAGGTCTTCGCCGCCTCCAGCAGCCTGCACGCCGTCCTCAGCGTCGACCTGCACCTCTACCAGACATCCCTGCGCCCCGCCTTTGAGGCCATGGTCCAGGAAGGTCTCTCGCTGGTGGCCACAGACGCAAAGGGCCAGATGCTGGGCGCGCTCATCGCAACGGATCTGCACGCCACGCTGCGCGACCCGGCCCCATCAGGCCCCTATGCGCAGATCAGCGCGCTCACGCAAACCTTAACCCAAATCTACCGCGCCCAGCGCGCGTTCGGCCCGGGTGAGGTTCTTCTCGTCGATATGGCCGCCGTCCACCCGGAGGCGCGCGGTCTGGGGATCTACCGCGCACTGCGTCAGCATCTGGAAGACAGATTGCACAAGACCCATTGGCACTATGTGGTCGGGGAACTCTCCTCCGTCGCCACACAAAAGGTCGTTTTAGAAAAGATGGGCCACCGCTCCGCAGCAGAGATTGCCTTTGACCGGTTTGAGTGGAACGGCACGCGGCCGTTCGCGTCCATCACCTCACCGCCCAGCATCATCCTCGCCGAGGGTGCGCTCGGATCCGCAGCACCCGCATGAGCCCTTCGCATCCGGCACCGGGTCATACCCCGACCCGCCCCACGG
>CAKZYL010000168.1 GCA_937884705.1 uncultured Roseovarius sp.
ATCTTCTTCGTCTACAACCCTTTTGGCGATGCCTGGGGTACGCCCACAGAGGGCGGCGCCGTCGGAGCCTTTATCGTCTTCTGCATGGCGCTCTACCGTGGCATGCGCCTGCCTGAGCTCAAATCCGCCTTGATAGAGACTGCAAAGCTCACCGTGATGATTTTCACCATCATCTGGGGCGTTCTGATCTATGTGCGCTTTCTCGGTTTCGCGGATCTGCCCGGCGCATTTTCCGATTGGATCACGTCGCTATCCGCCTCTCCAATGCTTATCCTGGTGTGCATTCTCTTGGCCTATGCGGTGCTGGGCATGTTCATGGATGCCATCGGCATGCTGCTTCTGACGCTGCCGGTCGTCTACCCTGCCGTGATGGCCTTGAACGGCGGAGAGACTGTGACCGCCGCCGAAAGCGCCTTTGGCATGTCGGGCACCATGTGCGCGATCTGGTTTGGGATCTTGGTGGTCAAAATGGCGGAGTTTTGTCTTATCACCCCGCCCATTGGCCTCAATTGCTTCGTGGTGGCCGGTGTGCGCGATGATCTTTCCGTCCAGGACGTGTTCAAGGGTGTGACGCCCTTCTTCATCGCCGACGCCATCACCATTGCGCTCTTGGTCGCCTTCCCGGCAATCGTGTTGTGGCTCCCAAGCCTAGCCTCTTAGAGAGCAACACGCACGGCGTCTTTGTCTTTTAGAATATCCGCCGGCAGCATTTTTCAATGCGACGAGAATTATGCCGTGGGCAGGATCACAATCTCCACCCGCCGGTTCTCAGCCCGGCCTTCTTCGGTCAGGTTCGATCCCACAGGTTGATCTTCACCGCGGCCCGCTGTTTGCAGCCGGTCAAAGGACACGCCGCCTTCCTGCAATACATCCGCGACAGAGCTTGCCCGGCGCTCCGACAGTCCCTGATTGTAAGCCGCGCCGCCGGTATTGTCGGTATGGCCGATGATCTGAACGTTGCTGTCGGGATACTGTTGCAGGCTCGATGCCACGGTCAGAAGATCGCTGCGCAGGCCTGTGTTTACAACCGCGCTGTCCACCGGGAAGAGAATGGCGTTTGGCATGGTCAGGATCAGCCGATCACCCGTATTGGTGATGCGGATATCCTCATTTTGCAGCTGCGCGCGCAGCTCCGCCTCTTGTTTGTCGAGGTTGTTGCCAATAATCGCGCCTGTGCCCGCGCCCAAAGCGCCACCAATGACCGCGCCCTTGGCCCTGTCATCTGAAAAGATTGCGCCAATACCAGCGCCGAGAATGCCGCCCAGTAAGGCCCCCTGACGCGTGTTTTTATTGGGATCTGTGCCACCCAGATGCTCCGGAGAGCTGCAGGCCGTGATCGCCAAAAGCGACGAAGTGGATAGGATCAGAATGGGGCGACGTACTCGTGTCATAAAAGGCCTCTATGCGTTACTGGCCCGCTTTTCTGCGGGTCTTTGATGAATTTACGCCAGATCACACTGTTTCGAAAGCGAAAACGATTGTTTCTTGATGAGCCCGGCCCTCAAAACCAGGTGAGATCAGGATGCAATGCGCGGTCTGCCGCTCGCTTCGACAATGATTTCCGCCTCGATAAACACCTCGCGCGCTTCTGTCTTTGCTTTGCGGATGTCGCGGTTGGCGGACACGGTGATGTCTTCGGCACCGGCGGCCTGCGCGTCCCCTTTGGCCTCTTTCTCCAGAAGGTTTTGCAAGAGCGTCATGGCCTCTTCGGCATCCACGAAATCTTCCGGTCCAGTGTCCAGATGCACGCGGTAGCGGCCTTCGGCAGGGGCGGTGATCGTACCTGAGCGGCGAAATCGGACGCGGCCCACCACAGCACCCACGGCATTGGCCACACCGGCATGCTGGGGCAGGATCATCTCAGTGCCAATGCGCGCTCCTACGGCGGGGTAGTAGCTGGGCGCAGAGGCCCCCAGGCCCACCACCGGCAGGTTGAGACCGGCATCAATGCGCATCAGACCGCGATGCTGATCAAGCCCCTTTTGGGTCAGAATATGCGCGGCCAAGGCGGCAGGGGACATGCCGAAATCCATGTCTTCTTCGGCAAAAGCAGTTTCTAACAAAGCCAAAGATGTCTGATGGGTGAGCTGATCAATGATGATCTGCGCCATGTCATTCGGATCCGGGGCCAGCATGTCACCCGAGCCTGTGCGCTTGCGGCCAAGAAGCTCAAGCGCCTTCACCGCAGCCGAGGCATCCCAAACGTCAACGCCGCCCAGAGCGTGGCTGGCATCAGACGGCGTCACCCCCACAATTTGCACCAGACCGCGCGCCACAAGTCGGCGCAGAGCGGAGCTTTCAAGTCGCGATTTCAGGATTTGACCGACAGGCGATATCGCCTCACCGATGCGCTCCAACAGCACGGCATCCTTGGGCGCAAGGCCCCCCGCTTCGACACCCGGCACAGCACGCACAAACCTTGCATCATGTTCGCCGGGGGTATCGCTGCGCAATTGTTCATCAAGCACGGCGTGGACAATCTCTGGTGCTTGGGACGCCAATAGGCTGACCGGAACCAAGCGTTTTGGGCCAAGCGTCACGCCGCCAACAAGCCCTTCGTCGATCACATGAACTTCGCTGTCGCCCCCTAGGCCGGTCGTTCGCATCGCGACAGCCTCGACCATGGTGCGCCATGGGCCAACGCGGGCGCCTGCCGGGTCAATTTTGGGCTTTCCATCCCGCAACAGAGCCACATCCGTGGTCGTGCCGCCGATATCTGACACCAATGCATGTTCCGCACCGGTCATCCAGCGGGCACCGACAATGCTGGCCGCGGGGCCGCTCAGGATCGTCTCAATCGGGCGTTCGCGCGCCTGATCTGCGGAAATCAAAGCGCCGTCGCCGCGCACCACCATCAGAGGTGCGGTGATGTTGAGGTCGCGCAACTTGCCCTCGGCGCGGTTGATCAGGCGCGCGATCATACCGATGAGGCGCGCGTTCAGAACAGCCGTCAGCGCGCGCTTGGGGCCGTTGAGCTTGGCCGAGAGGTGATGAGAAAGCGACACAGGGCGGCCTGTTTTCTCACGAATGAGATTGGCGGCGGCCAGTTCATGGCTGGGATTGCGCGTGGCAAACTGGGAGGCGACGGCAAAACCCGAGACGCCCAAATCAGTGTCTAACCAAGCCGAAAGCGCCTCTAAATCGAGAGTTTTGGCCTCTGATCCCGCGTGGTTGTGACCGCCAGAGATCACTACGGCTGGATCAGTGCCCAGCGCCTCGCTCAGCCCATGGGTTTTCAGATCCTGTTCGCGAAATCCGATATAGACCAGCCCGACGCGTTCGCCTTGGCCTTCGACCAAGGCGTTGGTGGCCAGCGTGGTGGACAGCGAGGCCATGCCAATTTCGGACGTGTTGACCTGGCTCTCAGCCAGCACCGCCTCAATCGCCCGGCCGATGCCTATGGCCAAATCTTCGCGCGTGGTCAGGGATTTGGCGCTGGCGATGACGTCTTTTTCGTCTTCAATGAGCACAGCGTCGGTATATGTCCCGCCCGTATCAACCCCAAGCAACAGCGCCATGACCGCCCCTTTCGCATCACCTTCAGTGCGGTTTAGCCGGAAATGAAGCGGGGTCCAGACAAATCAGGCGACCAAGGCGGATTGCAACCTTTCAACGGCCCAGCGCGCAGCGTCCGCGACCGTTGGATCGGGGTCATTCACCAGATTTTGCGCAGCTGACAGCAGACGTTCCGACCGCGAATTGCCGATCGCATAAAGCACATTGCGGACGAACCGATCACGCCCGATGCGTTTGATGGGGGATCCTGAAAACTTGGCGCGGAAGGCCGCATCATCGAGCGCGGCCAAGTCTGCAAGTGCCGGAAACTTCAGATCATCCCGCGCGTGGTAACGCACCTCGCGCGCGGCCACGGCGAACTTGTTCCACGGGCAAGCCGCAAGGCAATCATCACAGCCGTAGATACGGTTGCCGAGCTTTGGGCGCAGCTCTTCGTCGACCGGGCCTTTATGTTCGATGGTCAGATAGGAAATACACCGACGCGCATCGAGCTTGTAAGGCGCAGGAAACGCGTCCGTCGGACAGGCATCCAAACAGGCACGGCAACTGCCGCAACGGTCTTTTTCGGGTTTATCAGTGTCTAAATCGAGCGTGGTAAAGACCGAACCGATGAAGAACCAGTTGCCCAGATCGCGGCTGACCAGATTGGTGTGCTTACCTTGCCACCCAAGGCCCGCAGCCTGCCCCAGGGGCTTTTCCGGAACCGGTGCGGTATCGACAAAAACTTTCACTTCGCCACCCGACTGTTCAATGAGCCAGCGGGCCAAGCGCTTCAGCCGCTTTTTGGTGAGATCGTGATAATCCTTGTGGCGCGCGTAGACGGAGATGTTGCCAACCTCCGGATGCTTCAGCGCAGCCAGCGGGTGCTCTTTGGGCGTGTAACTTTCGCCCAGCATGATGACAGACCTTGCCTCAGGCCAAAGCGCGGCCGGGTTTTCGCGCCAGTGGGTCCGTTCGGCCAGCCAATTCATCTGACCGTGATAGCCGTTTTCAAGGAACTCTTTGAGGCGTTGAGGCACCTGCGGCACATCCCAAGGACGGCAGATGCGGGTCAGATCAAACCCCTCTTCTTTCGCGCGCGAGATCAGCCTGGCCTTCAGATCGCTACGATCAAGGCCACATGGCTCCATCTGGAAAGGCATATCAGAAGTCGAGATCGGCATAGTGTGCGGGCGGCGGGAAGCCGGGGACCTGGTCGGCGAGGATGGCACGGAAGGCCGGGCGCGATTTGATCTTGGCATACCAGTCTTTCACGATCTCTGAACGGTTCCAATCGACATCACTGATATAGTCCAAAGCGCTGATATGGGCAGCCGCGGCGAAATCGGCAAGGCTCATGGCGTCGCCAGCCAACCAGCGGCGGCGATCCAAGAGCCACGCCATGTAATCGAGATGAAACTTGATGGCTTTTGCGCCGGCCTTGACGTTGCCACTGTCGGGAAAGCCCTGCTTCATGATCTTTTTGTTCACGCGCTCGTAGAGCAGTTTTGAGGTGACCTCAGCGTGAAACTTATCGTCGAACCACGCCACCATGCGGCGCACCTCGAAGCGGGCATCGGTGCTTTTGGGCATCAGAGGTGGCTCTGGGAAACGCTCTTCGAGGTATTCGCAAATGGGCGTGCTCTCGGACATCACGCGGTCTTCGAACCGCAGAACAGGGACCTTACCCGCCGGGTTGCGGCGCAAAAAATCAGCCTCCAGTTCCCAGTACTTTTCCTCGATCAGTTCCACTTCGATGCGTTTTTCAGCCAGAACAAGGCGCACCTTGCGGCAGAACGGAGACAGCGGAACATGATATAATTTGGCCATCTGCGGCAGCTTTCCCGGGTCATTTCTAACACTTGCATGCCCGGATTAACGCAGCAATTCAATCCTCGAAACAGCTCGATCGTCCATCGCGGCGGATCGTGGCCGCCCCGTCACGGATTGAAACAGCCCGTTTTTGCACGCCAGACGAGGGCCTTGAGGCCGATCTTTTCTTCGGGTTTGGCAAAACTGCGGCCAGCAGAGAGGCTTGTCGCGCAGTCAAGTCAGCTGGACCCACGCCAAAATAGTGGTAAGAGGCCGCCTCCACCCCGAAGACGCCTTCATCGAATTCGGCGATATTCATATAGACCTCAACGATCCGCTGTTTGGACCAGATGATCTCCACCACGGGGGTGATCACCGCCTCAAGCGCTTTGCGCGACCAGCTGCGGCCGTGCCAGAGATAGACGTTTTTCACCGTTTGCTGACTGATGGTTGACGCACCACGGGTGCCGCCCGCCTCTATGGCGTCGCGGATCGCCGCCATGTCAAAGCCCCAATGCGCGCAGAAATTCGCATCCTCCGCTGCAACGACGGCCCGGGCCATGACTGGTGAAATCTCTTCGTAGGGCACCCAGACATAGTCAATTCCGCCCAAACGTTTGGCCTCTTGGCGCATGTAGTGTGTTTTGGGTGGTGTCATGACCGAGTGGGCCGCAATCACCAAAAACGCTGTCACGGTCAGCAAAATTCCGATCCGAAGCGTCCAGACGAAAATCCAACGCACAGGTCGGATTTGCCCTTTGCGTTTTGATTTGGCCCGGGCGGGTTTTTTACGAGCTGCGCGTTTTGTGGCCATGCCGTCTGGCTAGCCCTACGCATCCGATCTGGCAAGGGGGCGCGGCCACTCTGCGATTTTTATGGTTCAGATCATGGTGAGCAGGAGTAAACCAAAACCCGGCAGCCGTAGTCATAATTGTTGCAATAGGACATGGCCAGGTTTTCCGCGTCAAAACGGCTGGCCCCAATGCCCCATCCGAAACCGCCATTGCTGCCAACGGCCGCTGCCCCACATTGGTTATAGAAGGTTTTCACCTCTGGACAGTTATAGCCACACCCCTCTTGCGCGGCACTGGCCGCCTCACCTTCCGAGTAGTAGCTGTAGGAATACCCATAGGCGCCGGTATTGGCGTTGAACGCCACAGCGCCCCAGCAGTATTGGTATCCACACTGCCCGGCAACGGCGGGTCCAGTCAGAGTTG
>CAKZYL010000169.1 GCA_937884705.1 uncultured Roseovarius sp.
TGAACGATCCCGTGGCGGTGAAACTGGCCGAGGATCGCTGGTGGATTTCCATTGCCGACAGCGATTTGCTGTTTTGGGTGAAGGGCGTCGCCAGCGGATGGCGTCTGGATGTGCTGGTGGATGAGCCGGATGTGTCACCGCTGGCCGTGCAGGGGCCCAAGGCAGAAGAGCTTATGGCCCGTGTCTTTGGCGATGCTGTGCGCGACATTCGCTTCTTCCGGTTTGACCTGCTGGATTTCCAGGGTCGGGAACTGGTCGTCGCGCGCTCTGGCTATTCCAAACAGGGCGGGTTCGAGATTTACGTTGAAGGCGGTGACAGCGGTATGCCGCTTTGGAATGCGCTGATGGAGGCGGGCAAGGATCTAGATGTCTATGCTGGGCGTCCAAACCTCATTGAACGCATCGAAGGCGGGCTCTTGAGCTATGGCAACGATATGACGGATGACAACACGCCTCATGAATGCGGGTTGGGCAAGTTCTGCAACACCCACAGCGCCGTGGGATGCATCGGGCGCGACGCGCTGCTCAGGGTGGCCAAAGAGGGGCCTGTCCAGCAGGTGCGCGCTGTGGCGATCGAAGGGGGCAAGTTGCCACCCTGTGATCGTTGGTGGCGTGTACGTGCCGGCGACGAGGTTGTCGGACGCATCAGCTCTGCCGCATGGAGCCCGGATTTCGACACCAACGTGGCGATCGGCATGATCCGTATGACCCATTGGACGCCGGGAACGCAGCTTGAGGTCGACACCCAGGAGGGGACGTTCAAAGCGATGGTGCAGTCGAAATTCTGGATTTGAAGAACACTAAGATGAAATCGGGCGTCATGCCCATGTCGAAAGGAGCCTACCCATGTTCAACGCCTTGATGGTCGAGAAAGACGAAGAGAGCGGCAAGACATCCGCGGGCGTGCAACAGATTGCGCTTGACGATCTGCCCGACGGCGACGTGACCGTTGCCGTTGAGTATTCCACGGTGAATTACAAGGACGGGCTGTGCATCGGGCCGGGTGGCGGCTTGGTGCGCAAGTACCCCCATGTGCCAGGGATTGATTTCGCCGGAACGGTCGAGGCCAGTGACAACGAATGCTACAAGCCTGGCGACAAGGTTGTGCTGACCGGCTGGCGGGTGGGCGAGGTGCATTGGGGCGGCTATGCGCAGAAGGCGCGGGTAAAGGCCGAGTGGCTGGTGCCGCTGCCTGATGGCCTGGACACGCGCGCGGCCATGGCTGTCGGGACTGCGGGTTTCACGGCAATGCTGGCGGTGATGGCGCTCGAAGATCACGGGCTTGCGCCCGGGCAAGGGCCAGTGCTGGTGACCGGTGCTGCGGGCGGTGTTGGTTCTGTGGCGACGGCGATCTTGGCCGGTTTGGGCTATGAGGTGGCGGGAGTGACCGGTCGTCCTGAGACGGCGGACTATCTGAAATCCTTGGGTGCCACGCAGATCGTGCCGCGCGAAGACATCAATGAGACAGTGAAGCGGCCTTTGGAGGCGGAGACATGGTCTGGCTGTGTGGATGCCGTGGGGGGCGACATGCTGGCCCGGGTTCTGGGGCAGATGAAGTACGGCGCCTCTGTTTCGGCTGTGGGTCTTGCCGGTGGCGCGGGCCTGCCCGCGACGGTGATCCCGTTCCTGCTGCGGGGTGTGAACCTCTTGGGTATCGACTCTGTGATGCAGCCCTATGATAACCGCGTGCGCGCGTGGGAGCGGATCGCGTCCGATCTGCCGATGGACAAGCTGGAGGCGATGATCCAGCCTGCGACGCTGTCGGATCTGCCAGCGCTGGGCAAAGACATCCTAAAAGGTCAAGTGAAGGGTCGGGTCGTGGTAGATGTGAACGCCTGATTTGACGCGTTTCGATCCCCGAATGGTGAAAGCCCACAATGGGCTGAGATTTGGGGGTCTCTATCGCCGCAGTATTGTGTCGGTGCGGCCCGGGGCTCTGGCGTAAGTGATCTCAACGCTTTTGGCGCAGTGCCGAAGCCTTTTCAGCCTGGGGTAAGGCATCGCAGCACCCTAGTGTCGGTTAAAGGCGAAGCCGACGGTCAGGCGGGCTGCTCCAAAAGCGCAAGATGCGCACCTGCCGGGTCGCGGATGATGGCAAAACCGGGGTGGCGTTGGTCGACGACGGTGCCGCCGTGGGCGTCCACCTGGATCAAGGCCTCCTTGAGCGACGGCACAGACACGTACATGAGCCAGACCGGCGGCAAGGACGCATTGTCCCCGCGCGCGTGGCAGAGCCCCGCGACCCGTTCGCCACCAGCGTTGGTCATATCGAAATCGGCGTAGTCCCCCATGTCATGCTCTGAGGCCGTCCAATTGCAGACGGCTTGGTAGAAGGGGACAAGCTGTGCTGCGTCCGGGGTGGTCAGATCGTGCCAAAGCGGCGCGCCGTGTGTCGTCTGGGCCATGGGGGTTCCCTTTTTATCAGATGGCTTGGCTGGGCCTGTCGCCTCGCTTGGGGCAGTGTTGCAAGGACGGGGTGCTGTGTGAAGGGGCTGCGGCACGCTTTGGGATAGCTCGGCGTTTGAGATCTCTATGGGATTTTGTGGCACCGGGCGCGAATCACCCGGAAATGTTATGGGAATGGGATGTATTTGCCTCGAAATTCCGTGTTCGACACCGGGCCAAGATGACGTAACTTCGGAAAATCTCCAAAAATATGGGATTTTGAGGGAATTTAGTGATAGCGCCAATTTATCTACATATTGTGTCTGTAAATCACTTTAACGCAATTTAAGCCACAAATTCGAGAGATTTAGGCACATCATCTTGATTTTCAGGGCACACAAAATCAAGATACTGTGCTCATTCCCGTAAAAACTTATTGATTTCCATAAATTCCCATGTCATCCCTTTCTACACGATGAGGACGGGATAAAAAGGGGCGATCAAAAAGACCCCAAGAGTAAATCCCAAGTCAGGTTTCATACAGGCACCCGCTTTCATCGATTGAAGAGATCCGGCGCGCGGGCGAGCAGACATCCCCCCAGGTGGCGCGCGCAGCTGGACACCCCGCATAGCGGGACGAGGGCGGCGGATTGGACAGTGGCAGCAGTCTAATCCGCCGTTTCGTTTTTAAGGGGTCCATACGGGCCGAAACGAGGGGGGAGAGAATTGAGGACACGCGAGGTCTTAGGGGACAGTGGTTCGCAGGTTCAGAGGTGAAGGGCTCCACAAGGTGGATGCAAAGGG
>CAKZYL010000170.1 GCA_937884705.1 uncultured Roseovarius sp.
GTGTCAGAAGGTGCCATCATAGGCCTTTCGATCAATGTCAACGGCGACAATGCTGAACGTGTCAGAGGACATCGCAGAGGTCAGAGCGTCCTCCAGTTCCGGCTTGGACTTGGCGCTAAAGCCCTGCCCACCGAACGCGCCAGCGATGGCTGCGAAATCCACGCGGCCAAAATCGACGCCGCGGTTTTTCATCTGCCGCCCGCGTTGTTTGAGCTCAATGAGGGCCAATGAGGCATCTACGAACACGACAAAGATGGTCTTGAGGTTTTGCTCTGCCGCGGTGGCCATTTCGCCAGCCACCATCAGGAAACCTGCGTCGCCGGAAAAAGACACCACCGTGCGGTCGGGCTCAACAATTTGAGCGCCCATGGCGAGAGGTACGGCACAGCCCATGGTGCAAAGCGCCGACGATTGCATGATCGCGCGGGGAAATTCGCACTGCCACATCTGCGACAGCAAGATCCGGTGGGCGCCGCTGTCTGCCGTTGCAAGTGTGTCTTTGGGCAGCATCGCGCGGCAGATCGCCATGGCCTGCCCGGGACCCCATGTATCCGATGGCGCGAACGCGGCCTTCAAGGCGTCTTGGGCGGCGCTCAACGCACCGTTTTCCCAAAGAGGGCCCAGTTTGTCCGGCAAAAGCGCGCCGAGCGAGGCCGCGCAATCCCCGACGATGTTGTAGGTCGCATGGTGCATGTAGTGATGATTGGGCTCGGCCGTGATGTCGATGACGTCTTGCTTGGTCGGGTCCCAAGGGTCTGTCCAACCGTCGCGCATCTCGATGGGATCATACCCGATACACAAAATCACATCGGCGTCGCGCAGAAGCGGAAGCAATATCTTGTCGGCCTTGGGTGAGAGCCCGGCACCGCCCAAAGCATTGGGGTGGCTTTCGGGCAGCATGCCCTTGGCTTTGTAGGTGGTCACAACTGGGATGCCCAAGTCAGCGACCTGACGCACCGCGTATTCTGCCCCTTCCGTGATGGCATCGAGGCCCACCACGGCAACGGGGCGTTTGGCATCCACCAAAGCGGCGCGCGCGGCATCACATTCCTCACCCGTGGGTGCAACGGTCACGCTTGGGCGACGCAAGACACCCTTTTCTACGGCATCCTCTTCGGCCACGGAAATCGGCACGTCGATATGCACCGGACCAGGTCGGCCTTCCATAGCGATCGTCACGGCCTTGTCGGCAATCACGCCCGCCGCCTTCGCATTCAAGGTGAAGGTCGCCTTGGTAATCGGGCGGAAGACTTGCGGCTGGTCAAGCACCTGATGGGTATAGGTTTCCACCTTGTGGGCATCCACGCACCCTGTCAGCACAATCATCGGCACCCGGTCCTGGCGGGCGTTTTCGACCACATTGATGCCGTTGAGCGCCCCCGGCCCCACCGTGGCGAGAAGGATGCCCGGCGCGCCCGTGCGGTGATACGTGCCTTCGGCCATAAAACCCGCTGCGTTCTCATGCTTGCACAGAACAAAGGTGATCCCGGCATCTTCAAGCGCATCCATGATGGTGAGCACTTCGCCGCCTGGCATGCCAAAGGCCCATCTGCATCCTGCCTCATAAAGTCGCCGGGCCACGACATCTGCTGCACGCATAGAGCCATCCTTTCATTCGTTCTTGCGCCGAGATGGCCCATCCTGCAGCCTTTCGCAAGACACCATGCTGTGTGGGCATGGTCAGATATGGCAAAGAAAGTGCTGGACTCCGAACGCGGGTCTGGGGCCTCATCGTCTTACCGCAAGAATTGGAAGGCCCATGCCCGACATCGTTATCCTGAATGGCAAGCTCATCACCATGGCGGGCGCGGATGCCGAAGCATTGGCGATCACGGGTGGCAAGATTGAAGCCGTTGGCACCACAGAAGAGATCCGTGCCATGGCTGGTGACGCGCGGGTGATTGATGCGGGCGGATGCACCGTTCTGCCAGGTTTTATTGACAGTCACGTGCATCTTTTCACCGGTTCAGCAGAGCTCGATTACCTCAACCTCATGGACGTGGAAGGCATGGATGCGCTCACAAAAGCGGTGCGCGCTTACTCTGCCGAGCGCCCTGATGATCCCCTGCTTTTTGCCTCCTGCGTCGACTATCACGTGATCGAAGGACGGGCTGCCACGCGCCATGATCTGGATCGCGTCATGCCCGATCGGCCCTTTGCGGCCATGGCCGCAGACCATCACACCGTATGGGCCAATACCCGCGCATTGGAGATGGCGGGGCTTTTGCATGGCGGTGATCTGCCAGAGGGCTCAGAGGTTGTTATGGCGGATGACGGCACCGCCCACGGGGAGCTGCGCGAGACCGGGGCGTTTGGGCCGGTAATGGCGCTCACCCGATTGGGCGGGCGCGATCTGGAAGGCTATGTGACCGGACGCAACCCGGATCCGCCTGCCACATTGGCTGAGCGGGCGATGGACAAAGAGGTGATCGCCAAGGGCATGAAACACTGTGCCTCTCACGGCATTACTGGTCTGCATCTGATGGACGGGAATTTCTATCAGGGTGAGCTGCTGAGCGAGATGGACGCCGATGGCACGCTGCTCTGCCGCTCAGAAGTGCCGATGCATCTCAAGAATGTCGATCCGATTGAACGGCTGGAAGAGGCCGGTGAGATGCGGCGGCGCTTTGCCGGTGACATGGTGTGGTGCAACCGCGTGAAGATGTTCATGGACGGGGTGATCGACAGCTACACCGCCTTCATGCTTGAGCCCTATCCGGGTACTGACACGCGCTCTGAGCCGCTCTTCCCGCCGGAGCACTTCGCCGAGGTGTGTCGGCGGATTGATGCAGAGGGGCTGCAGATCGCGGTGCATGCGATTGGGGATGCCGCTGTGCGCGCCACGCTTGATGGGTATGAGGCCGCGCGCAACGCCAATGGACCAAGGGATAGCCGTCACAGGGTCGAACATATCGAACTGATCCATCCTGATGATATCAAGCGTCTCAAACCGCTTGGTATTGTGGCCTCTGTCCAGCCGCTGCATTCGCCATCTGGCGGCATGTTCCCGCCCTACCCGCCAGATGTGATGGTGCGTGCCGAACAGATCGAACATGCCTTTGCCACGAAGACCATTCGCGAGACGGGAACGCCCGTGTGTTTCTCAACCGATTGGCCCGTGGTTCCAGTGGATGTGATGCCATCGGTGAAAGGCGCGGTGCATCGCCCGGATTTGCCGCCCGAATGGCCCGATCAGACATCGACCTTGCGGGAAACTCTGGAAAGCTACACGTCGCTCAACGCGTGGGTGGAATTCAACGAACATCGCAAGGGCAAGCTTGCGCCCGGAATGATGGCCGATGTCGTTGTGATGGATCATGATCTGGAGGCAATGGATCCAGCCCACCTCGACAAAGCGCGCGCAGCCGTCACGCTCATGGGCGGACGCATCACTTGGGAGGCATGATGGAGAGCTACAAAAACTCCGACCCGCGCCCGCCGATCATGGAAGGCAGCCCGCCACCGCCCGAGTGGCGTATTCCGATGATCGATTGGGATCGCGGCCCCTGGAACCGTTGGGCATTTCAACGCATCCGAGAGATCTTGCCGACCGGTCCGGTGGCTGCTTCCCCCAACCCGTCGGACCTCCCCGAGGCCCTGGAGCCGATTGAAGAGATCAGTTTTGAAGGCCCCAATGGCCAGACCAACGTGGCGCAGTGGATCGATGATGACTACACCGACGGGCTGCTCATCATGCTCGACGGCAAGATCATTCATGAAAGCTATTGGAACGGGATGACGCCTGCGTCGGTGCATCTCTGCCAGTCGGTGTCAAAATCCATCACATCGACCACCGCTTCGACCCTTTTCGCCGAGGGTTTGCTGGACCCCAACGCGCCTGTCACCGATGCGCTGCCGGAACTGGAGCAGACGGCCTGGAAAGGCGCCACGCTGCAGCAGGTGATGGACATGGCCTCGGGCGTGAAATTCGACGAGTCCGATTACTTCAATCGCGCCAGTGACATCGGCAAGATGGATGTAGCGGCTGGGTGGAAGCCGGTGCCTGAGGGATATGAAGACGAGGATTGGCCCGCCTGCATCCATGATCAGATCATGACCCTGACGACCCAAGAGGTCGAACATGGCTCGCGGTTCGAGTACAGATCTATTGAAACAGATGTGCTCGCCCACGCTATGGAACGGGTGACGGGCAAGCGCTTGCCGCAACTTGTGTCAGAGCGTCTTTGGCAACCCCTGGGCGCGGAAACGGACGCCTGTTTTACTCTTGATAGCTCCGGCTATGCCCTATCTTGCGGTGGGTTCAATGCGTCGCTGCGCGACCTCGCCCGGTTTGGCCTCGCCTATCTGAACGACGGTCAGGTGGACGGGCGTCAGATGATCCCGAAAGCGTGGGTCGATGATGTGCGCTCTGGCGATCATGGGCTATTCAATGATTACGGGCGCGAGCATTTTCCAAATGGGCGCTATCGCAATCAGTTCTGGATCGAAGACGCCGATCAGATGGGCCATTACTGTCTGGGCATCTTCGGCCAGATTGTCTACGTCTCGCCCGAGCGTGGGATGGTTGCCGTGAAGCTCTCGACATGGCCAGAGGCCGTCGACAATGACCGCCACGACAGTTGCGTCGCGGCCTTCCATGCGATCGCGCGCGCCTTCGGACGGGACATTTGATGAAGGATACCCCATGACCACACTACGCTGCATCTCACCGATAGATGGATCGGTCTACGCTGAACGCTATACGCTGCCGTTGGACGCGGCCCGCGACCGGGTTGCGCGCCTGCGGTCCGCGCAATCGGCATGGGCTGCGCGGCCTTTGGAGGAACGGGCCAAGCTCGTGCTCGCAGGGGTTGCCGCAGTTGGCGCGATGAATGACGAGGTGGTGCCGGAGCTTGCCCACATGATGGGCCGCCCGATCCGCTACGGCGGTGAATTTGGCGGGTTCGAGGAACGCTCCACGCATATGGCCGCCATCGCCGCGGAGGCTCTTGCCGACATTGAGGTGGGCGAGGATGCCACATTCAAGCGCTACATCCGCCGCGTGCCGCAAGGAGTGGTCTTTGTCGTGGCGCCTTGGAACTACCCCTATATGACGGCCATCAACACCGTCGCGCCCGCACTGATTGCGGGCAATGCGGTGGCATTGAAACATGCCACGCAAACGTTGCTTGTCGGCGAACGCATGGCCCGCGCCTTTCATTCGGCAGGGGTGCCGGAAGATGTCTTTGCCAATCTCTTTCTGGATCATGACACGACGGCCGCGCTGATCGCCGAGGGGGCGTTCAATTTCGTGAACTTCACCGGCTCCGTCGGCGGGGGACGCGCGATGGAACGCGCGGCGGCTGGAACCTTCACGGGGCTCGGGCTTGAGCTTGGCGGCAAGGATCCGGGCTATGTGATGGAGGATGCCGATCTTGATGCCGCGGTTGATACGCTGATTGACGGGGCCATGTTCAATTCGGGCCAATGCTGCTGTGGGATTGAGCGCATTTACGTGCAGGAGAGCCTGTTTGAGCCCTTTGTCCAGAAAGCGGTGGAGATCGTGAAGGGCTATCAACTGGGCAACCCCCTCGACCCTGCAACCACGCTGGGCCCGATGGCGCATGTCCGGTTTGCCGATGAGGTGCGCGCGCAGGTTGGTGAGGCCATCGAGGCAGGGGCAATGGCGCATGTAGAACCCGTGGCCGAGGATGATGGCGGCGCTTATCTTTCCCCGCAGATCCTGACCAATGTCAGCCACGAGATGCGTTTGATGCGCGACGAGAGCTTTGGCCCGGTGGTCGGCATCATGCCGGTCAGCGGCGACGATGAAGCCCTTGAATTGATGAATGACAGTGAGTTCGGCCTGACCGCCAGTTTATGGACAACAGACCTTGATCGCGCCGCCGCTATCGGCAACCGTATCGAGACAGGCACTGTCTTTATGAACCGTGCCGATTACCTTGATCCCGGCCTCTGCTGGACAGGGTGCAAGAACACCGGGCGCGGCGGAGGGCTATCCGTGATCGGGTACCACAACATCACGCGTCCCAAATCCTTCCATATGAAGAAAGTCACATCATGATCCCGTCAGGAAACTGGTCTTATCCCACTGCTATCAAGTTTGGCCCCGGACGCATTGCGGACCTGCCCCAAGCCTGCGCTGACGCCGGGATCACGCGGCCCATGCTGATCACGGATCGCGGCCTGGCCAATATGCCCATCACCCAGGCCACGCTCGACATACTGGATGCAGCCGGATTGGGCCGTGCGATGTTTGCCGAGGTGGATACGAACCCAAGTGACATCAATCTGGCAGCAGGAATTGAAGCCTATAAAGCCGGGGGGCATGATGGGGTGGTCGCTTTCGGCGGTGGATCCGGCCTCGATCTGGCGAAGATGGTGGCTTTCATGCATGGCCAAACCCGGCCCGTCTGGGATTTTGAAGACATCGGCGACTGGTGGACGCGGGCCAATGCGGATGTGATCCATCCGATCGTGGCCGTTCCCACCACGGCGGGAACCGGCTCTGAAGTCGGACGCGCGAGTGTGATCACCAATTCGCAGACCCATGTGAAGAAGATCATCTTTCACCCCAAAGTCTTGCCCGCGGTGGTGATCTGCGATCCAGAACTGACCGTTGGCATGCCGAAATTCATCACCGCGGGCACAGGCCTTGATGCCTTTGCCCACTGTGTCGAGGCGTTTTCAAGCCCGCATTACCACCCGATGAGCCAGGGAATCGCTCTAGAAGGAATGCGGCTTGTCATCGAGAACTTGCCCCGCGCCTATGCGACGCCCGATGATCTCGAGGCCCGCATGAACATGATGAGCGCCGCAATGATGGGCGCAACCGCGTTCCAGAAGGGCCTTGGCGCGATCCACGCGATGAGCCATCCGGTTGGCGCGATCTTCGACACTCACCATGGGACCACCAATGCGGTGTGTATGCTGCCGGTTTTGGCGCTGAATGCGCCGATGATCAAAGACCGGTTTGATCAGGCAGCAGGGTATCTGGGCATCGACGGCGGTTTCGACGGGTTTCGTGCCTTTGTCCAGCGCTTCAATGACGGGTTCGACATTCCGCACAAACTCACAGGGCTCGGTGCGTCTGAGGAGCGTCTTGATGAGATGGTGGCCATGGCCCTCACCGATCCGTCCTGCGGTGGCAATCCGATCACGCTGACCGCAGAGAACCTGCGCGCGCTCTACGAAACCGTGCTCTAGGGGCGCGCATTCTTTGAAAGAATGCGGACCGAAATCTTTCAAAGATTTCGGTTCCGGCCTCATTAGCGACCCGTGGTCTGTCGTAATCCTGCCAGACAGACGTTGGAAATCTGTCATCCTGTAACCTTTTAAAGCTGCGGGGAAGGATGGCACAGAGCACGATCCCGGTATCGGAGGCACCAGATGAACGCCCCTTCGTCGGGATCGCATTTCTTCTGGCGGCCACCACGATCTTCCCGCTCCAGGATGTCATCATCAAGTTTCTCTCCGATGCCTATGCCGTGCATCAGGTTGTGTTCATTCGTAGCCTCTTTGCGCTGCCGCTCGTGGTTCTCATTGCGCGGTTCGAAGGTCAGCTTTTTCCGCTCAAGATCGGCAGCTGGCGGCTTCAGGTCACCCGCTCGCTTGCCGCTTTCTTTTCTTATACCTGCTACTACCTGGCGCTCTCCAGCATCGGCCTTGCAGAAGCGGTCGCAATCGCATTTTCCACGCCGATCTTTGTCACCCTCATGGCCATGGGGTTTCTCGGCGAAAAGGTCGGGATATTCCGCGTTTTGGCCATTTTCATGGGGCTCGCGGGCGTGTTGGTGATCGTCCAGCCCGGCATGGGTGTGTTCCAACCTGCGGCTGTGTTCGCTCTTTTGGCGGCTGTGTTTTATGCCGTGTCGATCATCTCCACCCGCAAGCTCGGGCGCAGTACAAACGGCACCACGATGACCGTTGTAACCGTGATCACCTACATCATCGGCGGCGGCCTGATCGGGATCATATTCGCGCTTGCCCCAATGGCCTCACCTCACCCGAGCCTCGATTTCCTGTTTCGCGACTGGTCTTGGCCCCAGGCACAAGACTGGCTCTTGCTGGCCATCATCGGCGGTACGGCGGCCGCAGGATTTTTCTGCCTGGCCCAGGCATACCGCTTGGCCGAAGCCAGCGTGGTGACGCCCTTTGAATACACTGCAATGCCCTGGGCTGTGCTGTGGGGCTGGGTGTTCTTTTCAGATCTGCCAGATGCTGCGACCTGGATCGGCCTGATCATGATCATCAGCGCGGGACTTTTGATTGTGTTCCGTGAAACCGTACAGAACCGGAGGGTCGTGCGGCGCAAAGGACTGGGCGTTTTTCGACAAAGATAACGCCTTTGTGAGCCTGCCCGCTTAAATTGGTTGGGAATCTTTTGCAAAATCTCTAAATTGAACCGCGTGAAACAAGGCGTGACCATACCAGCTTTGGCCCTTGGGCTTGCGGTGTCCTCTGCACATGCGGAGGCAGGTGACGAGCTGACCCTGATCGTCAGCCGCGGCGATGATTCCGCCACCTACTATCTTTCTATGCCAGCAGACGAAATCACCCCGATCCTGGCAACTGACCCGGCGCTGCTCTTCAGCGAAGACGGGCGTGTGCCAATCGATCAGTTTCGCCTGGCTGGCAGTTTCGATCTGGCAGACGATCTCTTTGCCAACATCACCGGCAGTATCAATGAGACCGCCTTTGAATTCGAGGCGATGTCGATGATGGTGCATCCCACAGAGACCCCACTGCCGTTTGCCGCGCCCTGGGATGCCTATACGGCAATCTCCGTCTGCTCGGTGGATTATGGATCCGACCAGTTGGTGCCCGGCGCGCTGCAGATCTATTACGGCGGGTTTACCGATCAGGTGGCCGGGGATGCGCCGATGAAGATCCATTTTCCGCAGACCGGCCGGGATGCGCGCCAGATCGTGATCCATAGCTATGAGAATGGCAGGCTTGTCGGGACGGACGTGGAAACGCTCGCGGATGGCGGGACACTGGTCATTGAAACCAGTGGTAAAGTACCCTTGCCAGCATGGCTCACATCAGTGGGTTTCTGGGTCGGTCTGATTGGCATTTTGCTGGGAACTTTCGCGGTGCTGAGGCTCCGCGGGGTGTCGACGAAGACCAACAGTGTGACGACCTAACAGCATCTTTCACCCGCAGGCACGGCTTGACGCAGTGTCAGTTAACTTTTGCAAAGAATCTGTCATTTTCCCATTGCGCACAGAATTTGAGCGGCCTAAGAAGCAGGCCTACTTGGCGCGGGATGGAGCAGTCTGGTAGCTCGTCAGGCTCATAACCTGAAGGTCGTAGGTTCAAATCCTACTCCCGCAACCAAGGCAGATTGCAAAGCGCCCTCCGGGGCGCTTTTGCATGTCTGGGCCTCCATGAGCGCGGGCACTTTGATCCCTTTAGAGCAAGTGGCCACAGCCAGATCGCTTACGGATTAGGTCACTGCATTGGGATAGCACACCGCTCCGGGCAGATAGGCGCGTGGGAGATCCATGCCCACAGGAAGCGCGCGACCGATTGCAAGTTGATCTGGCAGAAGATGGGTGTGCGGGCCTGCGGGGACCTGCGCCGTTTCTGTCGGGATCGGGCCTTGCACCTCGATGCGGCCCAGGGCGCTTTGCACGACCCGCGTTGGGCTTTCAGACAAAAGCGTTGCGCCAATGCGCGGCAGGCCATTGGAAAAGGGCATGCCTTTCACAGCGTCGAGCGCTTGCCTGGCGGGGCCATCGCCGACGCGGACGCAAAACCGCCCTTCTTTGCGGCCAAG
>CAKZYL010000171.1 GCA_937884705.1 uncultured Roseovarius sp.
TTTGGCCAAGCTCACTTCATGCTTGCCGCATAGCCACACACAAGAACGCCGCTGCGAGGATCCTGATCAGGTTCAAAGCTATTCGGTTCTCGCGGAGCTTGCCATTGAACGGCCCGGCGAAATCGGTCCGCATCGACTTGCCCATCACAGGCGAATTGGTAGCGCCATCCGGCGGCAGACTTCTTCCACCATATTAGACCGGAATGAACGCCAGCGTCTCTAATCGGGCATTTGGGTCAAGTTCGCTTCTCCGTGTCGTTTCCGCCTTTAGGGATCGGGTCTCTCATCCGGGTCAAGCTTCTCTTCGCAGTCATTTCTGACCCGGTTCGGTCGGACCAAGGAAAACACAACATTGATCTTCCGCTTTGTTGCAGAACCTGCACGGTTATTGGCCCTCTCAGTTTTCAAGCAAGCGATCTGACAGCGCCTTCAAGCCAGAATACGAAGGATGTCGCCATTGGTGACAGATCCCGAGGTTTTGTAAGTAGGTAATAGGATCCTGGCCCTGGAAAAACGAGTGATGGGAAAGGTATGATTAGATCGCCGCGTGCAACAGACCTTTGCCCCAATTCAACCGGGTAGAGCGCCACGCCGTGGCCGTCGATCGCGGCCTGTTGCAACGCAAGCGTGTCATCATAGACGTGGCCCCCGTCGATCATCAGCCCTTTAACATCTGCGGATTTCGCCCACTCCCTCCAACTTGCGGTATCCCTGTCATGCAAGAGCGTATGACGAGTCAAATCTTGTGTCGACTTCAATGGGGTTTCGCGCATCAAAGACGGCGCATACATGGGCGTCACCTCCGAGCCCATCAACCACGTCGACCGCAATCCGGACCATCCCCCTTTGCCCCACTTTATGGCGACTTCCGTGCCCTCGGAAAACTCTGGCTCTCGGGTGGAAAACGCGAATTGGACGTTCGCGTCGGGATGTTTGGCCATGAAATCGCCCAATCTAGGGGTCAGCCAGTTTGATGCAAAAGCGCTTTCCAACTCGATCTTTAAGACCCTCTTTGCCTGCGCGTTCGTGTGATCAAAGGTCCGCTCCAGTTGCTCCAACGCCGGAGATATCTGGGTCAAAAGCGCCTTGCCTGCCGTGGTGAGTTGGACGTCATGTGGGTTGCGCCGAAACAAGACTTTGCCCAACTGACGTTCCAGCCGTTTCACACGGTGGCTGACCGCCGACTGCGTGACATGCATGGCGGATGCAGCGCGGGTGAAGCTGAGATCGACAGCGACTTGCCGGAACGCGCGCAACAACTCGATATCTGGAATGCGGCTCGCCATGCTGAAGATGATCATTCGTCATGATAGCTATGTCAAACATTCACTTCCCGAACTGTTCTGTCGCCGCCTAAGCTTGTTCGAATACCGGAGCGCGGGATGGTTAATCGCAATATCGACCACTACGAAAATCGCAGAGATCTGGCGGCCGCATTTCGCCTGGCAGTTTGGAACGACTGGCATGAAAGCGTGGCGAACCATTTCAGCGTCGCCTTGCCGGGCGACGGCAACCGATTTCTGATCAATCCCACATATCGGCATTTTTCGCGGCTGACGGCCTCCATGCTGGTGGAGGTCGATGGCGATGACCCCTCAGAGATGGATCGCGCCGATGGTCCTGATCCAACAGCCTTCGCCATTCACGGGCGGGTGCATGCGGCCAACCAAAAAGCTCGGTGCGTGTTTCACGTCCATTCCGAATACGCCACCGCTCTCACCGCTTTGGCGGAGCCCGAAATCAAACCCATCGACCAGAACACAGCGCGCTTCTTCAATCGCGTGGCGATCGACAAAGACTTCGGCGGGCTGGCCGACGGGGAAGACGAAGCTAATCGAATTGCCGAAGCTCTCGGCGACAAACAGTGCCTTTTGATGGGCAACCACGGCGTGTTGGTGACCGGCGAAACCATCGCGGATACCTATGACACGCTCTACTATCTGGAACGCGCCTGCAAAACTCTGGCCATCGCCTATGCCATGCAGCAGCCGCTTTCGGTCATGCCGGACGATCTGGCCGAAAAAACCGCGCAGGGCTGGGAGCGCTATCCCGACATGCGCATCGCCCATTTCGAAGAGATGAAGCTGCTCTTGGATGCCAAAGAACCCGACTATGCGGACTGATCAGGGGGTGATCCGATGACCCAAGTCTTTTCTCAGATGGCGCTCGGTTTGTCTGTGTACAAATTGGGATATCATCGCGCAGCCTGGCGAATGCCGGATTTTCCGCAAAACGCCATGATGTCGCTTGACGCCTTCACGGATGCCGCGCGGGCGGCCGAGGATGCGAAATTTGATTTCGTGTTCTTTGCCGACATTTCCGCGGTGGAAAACCTGGAAAACCCCGCGCGGGATATCTCTCTTGAACATTACGTGGTCAAGCTCGACCCCATTGTCGCACTGTCTGCCATTTCCGCCGTGACCTCGCATATTGGTCTCGTTGGGACAGTGTCGACCACCTACACGCCCCCCTACCGCATCGCCCGGCAAATCGCGTCGCTAGACGTGATCAGCCATGGCCGTGCAGGCTGGAACGTGGTGACCTCCTACAGCCCGTATGAACGTCAAAATTTCGGGGTAGAAGACATCAGCAACATCGATGCCCGTTACGCCCGCGCGCATGAGGCGATCGATGTGGTTCAAGGGCTTTGGAACAGCTGGGACCCAGATGCATTCGTCGCAGACAAAACCAGCGGGCAGTATTTCGATCGCGAAAAGCTCAGTATTCTGGGGCATGAAGGAGACTATTTTTCGGTAAAAGGCCCGCTTGACGTGGCGCCCTCTCCGCAGGGCATGCCGGTCATGGTTTCAGCTGGCGACAGCCCATGGGCACGCGAAATGGCCGCCAAATACGCCAATATTCAATACGCCCCGACACAGGGTGATCTTGCCAAGGCCCAAGAGTACTATCGCGATATCAAATCCAAGGCAGCAGGCCATGGTCGAGACCCGCGGGACCTTCGCATCTTGCCCGGTTTCATGCCGATCATTGGTGAAACGGATGTAGAGGCGGCAGCCAAACACCGTGCGTTGAAGGATCTGATCCACCCCAAAACGGGTTTTGGGTTGCTCATGCCGCTCTTTGGCGATCTGTCCAAACATAATCTCGACACGACGCTCCCGCGCAGCCTGGAACCCGATCCCGACCACATGCGTGGCTTTGCAAAATCATTCTTTGATCGTGCTATGGCCGAAAACTGGACAATTCGGCAGTGCTATGAACACCTCGCCGATGGAGAGCCTTGGTTCATGACCATGGTTGGTTCGGCCAAATCGATCACGGATACTCTTGAAGAATGGTTTCATTGCGAAGCGGCTGACGGGTTCAACCTGTTGCCCGATCACATGCCCGGAGGCTTTACCGACTTCGTTTCACTCGTTTTGCCGGATCTTCGTCGCCGCGGCCTTTTTCGCACCGAGTATTCCGGGACGACATTGCGGGAAAGACTGCGACCAAACGCCAAAACGCTGCAATAAACGTATCGCTTCTGAGCGGAGTTTCTCAGCCACCTGTAGCCCAAGTAAGCAACCGCTATGTGATGGCGAGCAGATTGCACCGTGTTCAGCTGGAAATCCAAAAGACCAAGTCATCAAAGCATCAGAGGTCCAAACGGCGCAGCGCGCGCAAGCCGATAACCATTTGGCTACAAAAAAAAACCTGCACAGCTCGGGATAGACCCCGCCGGCATGAAAACCTGCCAAGTGCATTTGGTGGGACAAGATTAGTGCCGCACTCGTGGCCAATTCTGCTGTGGCTTAGGCCCCAATTTTCTTTCTCATCCGCTATCGCAACGCGCTGGTGATTAAGGAAAATCGCTATGAGGTTGTGGAAAGTCACGAGCAACCCGCCAGAAGCGATTCAGAGGGAATTATCACATGGGACATGTGGATACAGACGGACAGGAGGCTATGGGGTCTTGCAGGCCACGCCATCGCGGCGTCCCCCGTTTTTCAGGACGGGTGAGGCACTCCGGCGCCATCGGTCTTAGCGCATGTCCGCGAGACAAAGATATCGCGCTTTGAGCGTCGAAAGAACTGATTGATGAACCGCAAGCTCACAGCTGCGAAGAAAAAGAAAAAGCCAGCGAAACAGGCAGGGCCCACGCGGCGCGCCCCAACGTTCGCATCGTAACAGAACCAGGAGACGAAACTATGGCTGATAAATTCGCCACCTATTCAACGGGCATCACAGGACCCGCTGAAGATATCTTCGAGATTACCCCCAGCGACAGCTCGGATCTCGCCTCGGCGACGCGTGCCTTGAATGTCGCTGTGTCTGGCACCGTGCGCGTTACAACTGTCTCCGGCACCACGGCGACGGTTTATGTCGCGGCAGGCGTTGCATTTCCCATCCGTGCGCGGCGCGTCTTGGCAACGGGCACAGCCGCCACCGGAATCGTAGGAATGGCCTAATGCAAATCGGCATCGGAACGTCTATCGCCGCCAACTCTTTGGGCGGCCCATCGGCGCCACCATCGGCACCTGTAAATCTTAGCGCGCCTTCAATCACGCCAACATCGGCTATTGCTGATGATCAGGTGTTTACGCGCGTTCCTGGAACCTACTTGGGCAACCCGAGCCCGGTTGTTTCGTGGGTGTGGCGCAAAGGCACGACACCGATTGCCGGAACAGAAAATCAGGCAACATATGCTCCGACTGGCCAGGCCGACGTTGGCGCGGACTACAACATTTACGAAACCGCCACCAACGGTGAAGGCAGTGTGAATGTTGCATCGTCGAACGCCTCAGCATCCCTGCGCGCTCAAGCAACAATGGCGCTGGCAGACCAGACCTTTTCTGAGAATACGGGCGAGCAGACCTATGATGTGGCACCGGACACCGCTGCAAACGGCAACACGCTGTCTTGGAGCCTTGTCTCGCCACCCGCCGGCGTGACCATTGCGGGATCTCTTGTTACTGTTGACACAGATACAGCGCCGCTTGGCACGCAGGCAATCAACGTTCGTGCCATCGATGAATACAGCAGACAGACAAACCAGAGTTTTTACCTTCAAATCTTTGACATAGTAACCGCTCCCGCGGCATTCGCTGATTCAAATTGGTCTGTCACGACGGGTTCTGGACCCGGCGAACTTGAGGTTAGCATTGCGTCACTGCCCGCGAACGGTGGTGCTACGATTACAGATGTTGAGTATGACCTCGATGGCGGCAACAGCTGGATGTCCTCTGAAGGAACGGCAAGCTTCACGCTTGCAAGCTTGACCGAAAACACCTCCTACACTGTTCGGCTACGCGCGGTAAACAGTGTCGGGGTTGGGCCTGATGGCAACACCGAGACAGGTATCTCGGGCGCAAGTGGCTCTTTGACGGAGTTTACGGGTCTTTTTCCCGCGGGTGCAGCGGATTTCACGGATCCCGCGCAATGGCCATCATCTGCAAACTACACAGTTTCGGGTGGCACGTTGACCTTTGATAACACCACGGGTGGCGTAAGCGTGTTGAGTGATGCGCTTACGACAAATATCGTGGATGGTCGGCACTACGCTGTTTACGTTGATGCAATCCGCCGCGACGGGGGCAGCCTCGCTTGGCGCGGGGAAGGGGTGTCGGGTGGATCGCAGAGCGGCACTGGAATAAATGCGGCGCGCCGCGTGCTCGACAGCTTCACGGCGAACCGAGATATAGATGAATTTGGTGTGCGCGGCACGCCCTTCGACGGCGATGTTGACTTCTTTCAGGTGTATGACCTCACGGACGAGGTCGCGGGTCAGCTCGACATTCACATCCTTGCTGGTCAATCCAACATGGTGGGTGCGTCCGCCACGACCGGCTTTGATACCCTGACCGAAGAGCTCGAGTTGCGCGCGCTGTCGATCAGCGGAACAGAGCAGTCTGCGTTCAAATTCCACACAGACGAAACAGGCCCGACGATCAACGCCGCGCTTGGTTCTAAAGACGGTATCGGACTTATACGCGGAGGTATGATCGAGCCTGTCACGCACTCAAGCGCCAACTTCGAGGGAGTATCGCCGGCCACCAGCATCGCTAAGGTGATTTGTGACGCGAGCGTCGAGCGGCCAATTTTTGCGTGCTTGGCGCATGGCGGTTCTGATCTCTTTGATGAATGGGATCACACCGGTGCGGGCACCGGCGAGCATTACGACCTCATGATTGCCAATGTGGACCACGTGCGCGGGCTCAACGCGGCGAACAAGGTCAAGACGTTTTTCTGGTGCCAGGGCGAAAGCTCTAGCCATGTGGGCTATGCCCCGCAGTTTAAGGCCATGATCGACACGCTGCGCGCGACGTGGGGCGAATTCCTTGTGGTCATCATGGAACACGGTGGGGATCCGGCCTCTGCGGGTCACATCGACATGAAAGCGGAGCAGCAAAAGCTAGCCACTGGATCTGGCGATGCGTCGGAGCTGACACGCTGCATCTACGTTGAACGGCCGGCCGGCGCTGTGCTTGAGGCTGACGGGACGCATTTTACCGGCACCACCAACCGCCTGCGAGGCACAGAGGCGGCCCAGGCGGCTGTCACAGCAGGTTTTGACCAAATCCTAGTCGCGCCCGTCTTTACGGCAGAGCCCGTTGTTGCGCCCGCGACAGGCTACGTGGGGGACGTTCTGAGCGTGACCAACGGCACCACGACTGGTAACCCATCACTCGGCTTTACATATCAGTGGCAGCTTGACGGGGTTGACGTACCAGGTGCCACATCGAGCAGCGTGACCACACATGCAATCGGTGACTGGACTTGCGACGTCACTGCGACCAACAGCCAGGGCAGCGTCACCGGGCCGTCCAATGCATCCACCATCGCGGCGGCAGTCGCAACCGATGACTTTGCTATTCAGCACTTCTCGCCAGCAGTCTTGGCTGGTGGACGCACGCAAGCCATCACCGCCGTGGATCTGAACAGCGCGTTCATTCTGAATAACCATTCGGTAAAGCAGAGCCCCGGCCAAAGTGCCAATGACGGGACAGAAATGGCCCCAGATGAGCTTGGTTTGGGCATGCGCCTGACGTCATCGGACACAGTCACACTTGACCGGGAGGCATCCGCATTACTTGGCACAAATGCGTCCCTGTCCGTACTTGAATATGTCGGAGATCCGGGTGGTGCTAATGAGTTCATCGTACGGGATCGACGCACAGTCGCCCTGACGGGTGCCAGTGACAGCTTTACCCCAAGTGGCATTGTCAATGCGGACAAGTGCATTCCAATTGTAACCGGGCAACGCTCATCGCTTGCGTTTGCAGGCGACTGGGACCATGCGCTTGCGGCGACGTCGATCAACCGATCAACCGGTGAAGTAAGCGTTGACGGTCGTGGGTCTGGCAGTGTCGAAACCCAAGGAATTTTGACAGTCGAAATAACGACGGTGGAATTCACCGGCTCTAACTGGACTGTGCACTATGCCACCGAAAATGCCGATACCGCCGTGACCGGCACGCTGACCCTCAGTGGCTCTGTGGCGTCGTGGTCTAACGCATGGATCATGCACGACTTTGCAAAGGCGGGCTTGGGCAACGGCAACACCAACGACATAGCGTCTATCTACCGACCTGGCAGCGCGCCAAACGAAGTTGATTGGTCGTTTGACCCAACACACACCGGCAACGCTGGTCAACGGCATACAGTCTACGTGCTCGAAAACCCCAGCATAACTGTGTCGCGCTTCCAAGACAGCGTTGCGTCTCCTGCGCCTGTCACTGGTGACATTGACGTGTCCAGCCTTGGACTTGCGCTGACCACTGAGGCGCTTTTGTACGTGTCCACGACAATTTCCGATACGGGCGCAAACCATCCTCGCGGTCAGCGGACGGTGCGCTTCATTGACGAAAACACAGTTCGGCATTTTGCACAGAACTCGGGCTCTGACCTAGAAGTAGAGCTGCAAGTCATTCAGCTGCCAAACACTGGTACACCGGAAATTGCTAGTGGTGAAAGTGGCGGTGACACTGGTGCCGGCGGAGGTAGTACTGGAAGCAGCCTACCGCCGGTTCCTGAATATCCTGACAGTGATTTCACAGTCATAAATCTGTCTGCAGGCGCAAATATCCAAAGCACGATCAATGGACTGAGCGACTTAGCGGGCGTCAAAATAAAATTGGCGGCAGGAAACTATGCTGCTTTTGAAGTTGATGTGGCACAGCACGGTTCAGGTACTTCGGCAAACCCATTTGTTATCGAAGGACCGGCAACCGGCACTGCAAGAATTAAAGACACAGCGAGTGATGATACGGTTCTTATAGCCGGTGCAGATCATGTCATCCTTGATCGTCTTTACATTGAAGGGGCACCTAACAGCAGCCGCGCCGCACTACATGTAAGACTTAAAAATGCGGGTATTTATCCCCAAGGCTTCCAACTCCTGCGCAGCACGATTGCTCGTCGAGAAGGCGATGGTATCAAGTTCTCAGAGGTTATCGACACACTTGTCGACACTGTTGTATTCTCAGACGACCTTAACGCGTCAAGCAGTTCGGAACGTCACCTAGACTTCAACAAATTTGACAACGCTACAGTCTATCGTTGTGAGTTCCGAGGACACCGTGCGATGAATATCAAGGGTGGCAGCAGGAACGCAGTCATTGCAGATTGCAGCTTCGTGAACTGCGTCAACACCGTGGAGATCGGTGAAGCTCCCGGCACTGGATATTGGACCCTCTTTGATGGCATTCGCAATTGGTCTGTACTTGGAACGTCGATCACCAATTGCACATTTGATAACTGCACTGGAACGAACATTAAGTTTAAAGACGTGCATGACTTCACGGCCACTGGAAACCGCCAGCTAAGCTCAGGAGAGGGTGCAACGGACGCAGTGTATTCTTACGTACATGGCAATCAAGTTGGCCAAAGCACCTACCGAAACAGCAATATCGTTGTGGATGGGGTACAAGTCATTCCGGCCATTTAGGGATAGGGTCGGTAGTGCCGACCCGGTCCTCTAAGTGGTGGTCTCGTAAACATCGATCGGATCTAGCATTGACGGAACGTCTGATCTCGCTGTCTTGCCTCTCTTTGAAACCTGACACTCCATTTCATCGCGCGTTTCGCTCCTCCACAGCCAAAGGAAAATGCGAGCGAAAAACTCTCACTAACAACGGCAGGTAAACCGGGTGGCAGAGCAGTTTGAATGGACGAAGCAGGAAGCCCCATGAAGCGGAAGCGCTTTTGAGCAGAACAGATCATTGGTGCGCTTAAGAAAAGCGAGGCAAACGCCAAGACAGATGATATCGGTCGGCGCCAAAGCATCAGCTCGGCCGCAGTCTATAGCAGGCGTAAGACGTGAGGCGGCATGGAAGCAGTAGGACGCCAATAGCATTCCTCAAAAGCACACCTCAAATGCTCTGGGAGTTGATTATGCATGCTCGGGCGCGGAGGATGCAACAAACTGCAGCTCTTTGTAAATTTGCTCTGCTTCCGCCAATAATCCTGGGCTGTAGACGTCCGTGTTTGTCTCATCGGGACGGCTGTGGAAAAACCCCTCAAACTGCGTGGATTTCGGATCGAGCCCGACCTCCAAGCAGATGCGTTGCATTGTGTTTTGCGCATTGATGCGCAAGTCATCTTGCAGCACGAAAACACAGTCATCCTTGTGGTGCAGAACATGCGCGAAGGCCTTGATCCAATAGTTCAACCAATAATCTTCTGACACCGGATCATATGTGTCGGGTGTGAACCCTGGGAACAATATCGGCTTGTGAAGCTGGCCAAACTCAAAATGCCCGATATCGCGCATGTATCGTTGCACAAAGGCATCCTCTTGGTGTCGTTTGAGGAAGTTGTGATGTTGCCGAAACAGCGACGCAGCATGGGTTTCGGGTCGACGCACCACAACAACGATCTTTCCCTCTGGAAATGCGGCCCGCAGATAAGGGATGCGGCCGATATTGGCGTTGTTCTTTGAACAATAGCGCCGCGCCTCGCTCCGCCCCTGACGCTGGCGCGCCTGCACCAGTTTGTCCATGTGATGCCCTAAGAAGCGCTCAGCATCCGGCTTTCGATCATCCTCGCTGCGCCACAGGTCGATCCCATCCCGATACTTTTCTGGCCAGTACATCTTCCAGATGACCTCTTCAAAGGCTTCCGGTGTGTCCAGATCAATCTCCAACCCGTCGCCATGGGCCCGTTCGTGCCGTTCCACGGCGCGCTTCTCCCCCCCGGCCAAGCGGTTCCAGAGCGTCGGTGATGTGAGAAAGGGCATGTCCCGATAGAGATGCGTGGCGACATCGGGGATATTGTGCATCGCGTTCAAAAACGCCGTGGTCCCGCCCCGTGCCAGCGATGTAATGAAGATCGGCGTGTCGGAGGCGGTCTGGTCCGGCTTTCCAATAAACCGATCCTCGATCCATGAGGCCCCTTTGAGCACCGAAGGGCTCGAAAACGCGAAGATATGGACGGACTGATCACCGGAGGAATACTGGTTGTCCGACGCGGTGTCAGAGGTGCCCGATTTACGTCGGCGCCGTATCACCTCTCCGACCACGATCGCCACGACGGAGACGATCACAATATAGTCCAGACGCAGCATCAACGCGAAGACGTCGGCGCTTGCGGCAATACCGAGAAGATCCGCCCCAAAGATCGGCACTGCGGCCGCTCCTAGGGCCACAGCGAAGCTGACAAAGATGCGAAAGGCTCCGGCGATCAGGCCGAGGCCCGCGCGCCGCGCCGCAACCTCTTTAGCGTCGTCATCGAGATCGGAGTCGAGCATGGCGGAAACGCCCGACATGGTATCCTGCATCGCCTTTTGCGCCGCACTTACCAATCGGGTCGCCCAAAGGCCAAAACCAAACCCGGCAACGGCCAAGAGCGAAATCAGGATCTCAAGTATCATTACTTCTTGGACGATCCGTCGGGTGCCGGATCAGCCCCTTTTTTGCTCTTGAGCATGCGCTTGAGAGGAAACCAGACAAGACCCACGAGCAGCAAGAGAACGCCGAGCGCCAAGGCGACCGTCACGACGATGGCACCCAGACCGGCACCAGGGCCGATATACGCGTAAGCGGGATTTGCCATAACCGTGAGCAGGCCAACCCAAAGAGCGAGCGTTCGGAAGGGCGAGTTAGACATGGGGCAATACCTTTCGTTCAGTTTTGTGCGTTTAGACTTATTGGCAAGACGTGCCAGGCAGACCGTCCGTAAAATAAGACCGCGGAAGAACGTTCGCGTTCCTTATCTCTCCCACATGGTCGTCGTCGAAGCGATTGACATACTCCCAAACGACGTCACCGGAGGCATCGACTTCAAGCACGCGCCCCGCGTCGAATTCGGCGATGATCATGCCATCATCCGGAAGAAGCTCATGTTGTCCGCGAATGACGGAGAGCATTTCTTGGCCCGGCCGCTCACCAAAGATCACCTCTGTCTCGGATGTGACGGGATCGATTGCAATAATGTTTGTCGTAAACGGCAATTTGATATCGGTTTGATCATCAACATAGGCATCGCCGAAAACGTTATTGTTAAATATTGAAATTCGGCCATCCGGGCGAAATTCCGGATCATGCTGGCGCAACCACGGTCCAACCTGATGCCATTTTACCTCGCGGGTTTCTCCATCGAGCACCATAACAAGGTTCAACTGGCGCATGGAAATCGCGAGATCCCCGGCATCAAAGAGCGGGTAGGCGTCTGCCAGACTTTGAGGCAGTTCGTCCAGCTTGTTGGAGTGTACAAGCTCTCCCCGCCCACTGTCTGTGTCCTTGAAACTAACGCCCGTGGCGGTCAGGAGGCCAAGCAATCCGCTCTCTCGCATCAGAACAGGGATTGAGATTTCTTCCAGGATCTCTCCGTCCTCAGAGATGCGCATAATTGTGTCTTCCTCGATCACATCCTGACTTCCAGTCGTCGAGAAGGGAGGGAACCGGTCAGGCTCTTCTGAGGGATCCCACACATATCTGCCAAGCGTCCAGTAGCCGCCGCCTTCCGCGCGCGTCATCGAGTGATGGGTGTCATCGGAGATGGCCCACATAACTGAACCGCATTGATCCAGCTTTACCGTGCCGCAAAGCTCATAGTTAAATAAGAGTTCACCCGCCTCCGTCACAAGCGCGCCATGGGTGTCAACCCAAAGAGAGGAGTCCACATCACAGTATCTCTGCTCTTCGGCGGGGAAGTGCTCGAAGTAGTCAAGCGACCACCGGTGCGCCACTGTGCCGTCACGTTCAACAAGTCGCGCCTGATTTTCAGAGTCAAAGAAACCCACCATCAAGACCAGCGAGTCATCATCGGTTTTGTTCGTTACAACACCGTCACCTTGACCTCGGTTGGGTTGCAAATGGTTTTTGTATTTGGACCCAAAGACATCGACATCAAGTCCCAATCTCACTTGGGTGTAGATTTCTTGCATTGCTGGAACGGGTGGAAGGTCCTTCCAATACGCAACGACACCGTACAAGAATGAGGTGCCAAGACCAGTTACTATCAGGGAACCCCAAAAAACAGACTTCGCAATTTTATCCGAAATAGACATTGTGCCTCGGCGCCTCAAAGTTGTTAACATATACTAGACTATAAGGATCATTGGCCAAATGATGCATCTCGTTGTTCTGTAAAAAACAGTGAGCGCTTGCAAGTTTTTTTTCCATCCCCCTCTCGCGGGCAACGTAATGTCGACGGGGGAAGGACAATCATTCCATCAAGAGGTTATTGGGCCGAGTTTCAGGCTGTTCTTAAGACGCATGAAATCCTGCTCTTCACTGACGGGATCGTCACTTGGTATGGCCGCACAGACGCGTGGTTCGCCAGCCATATCCCAGCCGGCCTCTTCGTGGGCTCGCCGAAAGGCTTACTGCAAGCTTGCTGAAACATGAGACAGCCTGGCCTCGACCTCACGTCGAGCAACAGCGCCTCCTTCAAAAAGCGCGTCATGATCGCGGATTTCTCCTAAAGCGTTTTGCATAAAATCTGAATCACAGCTTTGCGCAAAACACCGCGCAGAGTTCATATGTGCCACGCGTTTCGCCATTTGCTGCTGCCTCAGCTAA
>CAKZYL010000172.1 GCA_937884705.1 uncultured Roseovarius sp.
GCAAGCCCACGCCGCACGGTTTCCACTTCGGGCAGTTCAGGCATGTTTCTTGATGTTCTCCGCGTGGGCCATCAGATCGGCATATCCTTCCATGTAGTGACCAACCCGCGCGTTTCCGGCCTTTTCAAACACCAGCATCGCGTAGCCGGACTTTCGCTTATATCTGATGTTCGACAGGGAGGTCCAAGGAAAAACCCGATCGCCCAGGTGGTAGGGAGAGGTGATGCGCAGCGCGGTGTCATCCCAACTGACCCGCGCCGTTCTGAGCAAGACCAGACCGTATAGCCCGAGGAAAAACACCACGATCCCGAAAAGCCCCCAGGACGTTTCAAAATTGCCGCGCAGCGCTGGCGGCGAGGCCAGAAGCGTGATCGGCACCAAAAACACCGACAGCATGATCCGCGTGCCAATGCGGATGCGCCCATACGCGCCGCCAGTCTCTGTCATGCGCGGCTCCCTCCGGCCGAATTGCTCTACCGCGTTGAGCCAGTTGAAGATCGGGATCAGCAGCGCGGTGACGATCAGCATCTTAAAGAAGGACGGGATCCAGATCATGGCCTGCACATTGTCGGAGTAAAACAGCCCGCCCAAGGCGACGGCCGAGATCCCGGCATAGATACTGGCGGATTTGAGGCTCATCTCTGTCTCTTCACTTGTTTCCTCGATCATACCTTTTTTTGAGCAATCTTGTGAAAGCGGATCAGGTGTTTTCCAAACGCTCCTTTGCATAGGCAATCACCTGATCATACCCCTGATAAGCATAGTAAACGGGTGCTTTTCCCAAACCATCAAAATGAAGATCAGTGGAGAACTGAGCGCTGTTCTCTTCAATAGACGTCAGCTTTTCCCAAGGAAAAGATCGCTGTTTCAACAGCAATGGCGATGTCGCCTGTAACACGCTGTCATTCCAACGAACGCGAGACAGCCACAGCCCCGCAAGCAACCAACAGATTAATGCAAAGATAAGCATGAACATCCAATGCCATGGTTCGCCTGCCGCGCCATGAAGAGCAGGCGGGCCGAAAAAATAGCCAGATAGACAACAAAGCGCCGTGGTAGGGATCTTCAGCCACATTGGCAGAAAGCCATAACAGCTTCCTTCCTTTGCGACTTTGGCCGTGGATTTCACCTCGGAAAGAAGCTTTACCAACCAGATGCCTACTGGGATCGTAAATGCAATGCCTGCAATGCCTCTCAACGGTTCTGGGACGAGCGTTACATCGAAAAAGCGTTCAACTGAGATCCAGCTCACCAATAAAACAAGTGAGGCAACAACAAGTACACTCGCGGCTTTGAAACTCATTTGATCAACAACCTGTTTTTAGGCAGCAAAGGCAACCGAGCGAAGACTTCAACCTTAGGTAGTTCTGGCTTTATCCAAACGATCCTTGGCATATGCGATGAGGTCTTTTTGGCCTTCAAAGAAAATAGAAACCTGGATCTTTTTATGCTTTGAAAAATTCAGCGTCCCGTCGCTCTCATCAACCTCTGCAAGATCGTCCCATGGGCGTGAGTGTGTGAACAGCGACCAACCTGTTTGGGTCACGTCGGTCTCGTTCCAACATACACGCGCCTTCCAAGCATAAGCGACTAACCAAATCCCGCCTAGGATGAAAACAACGCAGAACGCGATATCCTCATCAGTGAGATGGCTATCAACCAAGTTTGGAAAGGCGTCCAAACCAAGAAGTGATGGGAGCGGCAACCCGATCCAAAAAGCTCCGGCACTGAAAGAAAGGAGTCTGCACCCTACGACAAGCCGCCCATATGGATTGCCGTTTTTGTCGATCCGAGCCTTTTCTCGACTGAACAAAAACATCAACAGGAAGGGCGAAAAGACAAAGAACAAGATAACGAGGCCGATGATCGAATTGGCGAGTAGGTCAAACCCCAAAAAATGCGCGAAGGCACCCAGCACAATCAAGAAAAGCATGAGCCAGAAGACGCGAACGGCACCTTCAAGCCTCTTCCAGATCATTTCACGCATCGCCATTTGATCGCATTGTCTTCCACAGACCACGTTCTATAAGTCACTTTGATCTTTAGTAAGGCGACCGCAATGACAGAAAAAACCACCCATTTCGGGTTTGAGGACATCCCCGAGGATCAAAAGGCCGGGCGGGTGCGCGGCGTGTTTGGCTCTGTCGCCTCCAAATATGACATCATGAATGACGTTATGAGCGTGGGCATTCACAGGCTTTGGAAAGACGCGATGATGGATTGGCTTGCGCCGCGGCCCGGGCAGAGGCTCTTGGATGTCGCGGGCGGCACTGGGGATATCGCATTCAGGTTTCTCAAACGCGCGGGCGAAGGCCATGCCACGGTGCTTGATCTCACCGAGGAAATGCTGATCGAAGGGCGCCAGCGGGCAGAGGCCGAGGACATGGGCGAGAGCCTGTCGTGGCTGGTCGGCGATGCCATGGCGCTGCCTTTTGAGAACAACACCTTTGATGTCTACACGATCAGCTTTGGCATCCGGAATGTCACCCGCCC
>CAKZYL010000173.1 GCA_937884705.1 uncultured Roseovarius sp.
CGAATACTCGTGACAGGGACTTTATCGCTGAGAGCTCTGGGGGTTTCGCGTAAATGACCTGCACCTACTCGGTTGAGCACCATGCGCGGGATGGCAGTTTCGTGGTCGAGCATGGCAAAGCCCTACAGATCTTCGAACAAGATCAGAGCGGCGCTTGGAAGATACACCGGTTCGCGCTTGCCATTGATTATGGGGGTTAGGGTCTAAGGCAGGGAAATCTGGCGATCTAGGTCTTAGCTTTCCACGTGGCATTGACTCAAAACCACACGCCAAACACATTGGTCAAAAAAGGTTGGTAGAGAGATGCCTGATCCTTTCACCGATGTTGATACGGCTCCGCCCGAGATGATTGAGATCATGGCCACCGCGTTGGAAACACGCGCGGCGGACCCAAGCATGTCACCGATCGTCGACGGGTATCTTGATGCGTTGGACATCTCGGATGGCACTGTGATCGTAGACATCGGTGCGGGCACAGGCGGTGTGACACGGCAGATCGCAACCCTTTTTCCTGCCGCCTCTGTGCTGGGAATTGAGCCGTCTGTCGCCCTGACCCAAAAGGCTGTTGAGCTGGCAAGCTCGCTGCCAAACCTGTCCTTTTCCGTGGGCGACGGGGCGCAGCTCGATCAAAGTGATGCATCTGCAGATGTCGCTATTTTGCACACTGTCCTTTCGCATGTTCATGACCCGACAATCTTGGTTAACGAAGTGGTGCGCATCCTGCGGCCCGGCGGCACATTGGTCATCTGCGATGCAGATTTCTCCAAGGCGGCCATGGCCAATGTTCCCGGTGATCCGCTGGGCGCTTGCGTCGAGGCATTCGTCAGTCGCGCCGTGACCGACCCTTGGTTGACGGGAAAACTGAGGCCCATGATGCGGAAATTGGGCCTTGAGGTAGACAGGTTCACCATTCAAAATCGCGTCGTGACAGAGGGACTGGGATCTTTGGTCTGGGTCCGCATGTCTTCAGCGAGCCTCGTGTCAGAGGGCGTAATCGGCCAACCGCTAGCAGACGCGTTGGAAGCCGAATATATCCGGCGCGCGGAGGACGGCAGTCTCTACGGTTTTCTCCCTTTTGTCACTCTGATCGCCCGCAAACCTGAGTAGCGACGGGACACGCCTCTAAAGCTGACCCTATCCGTCATGTATCCGCGCGCCATCTTGGATTGTGGAGTTGATGCGTATCGGTAATGGTGAGGCAATGCCTGCGCTCGATCCCTCCAAACACTCAGCCTTCGGTGGAATATTGGGGGCCATTGCCTGCACGACCATTTTCGCGCTGACGATTGGGCTCACCTATCCTCTTCTGTCTTTTGTACTGGAGCGCGCGGGCTACAGCGAAACCGCCATTGGCATCAATGCCGCGATGACACCCATCGGCATCGTCGTCGCCTCGCCTTTCTATCCAAAGGTCATCAGACGCTTCGGCGCGTGGCAGGTCGCTGCCACCTGCCTTGCAGCCTCCGGCACGTTGGTTTTGGCCATGAGCCTTACAGAAATCTACGCCCTGCTTTTGGTGCTCAGGTTTCTTCTCGGCATCGTCGATGTCGGCGTCTACATCGTGTCCGAGGCATGGATCAACCAGCTTGCCGATCCAAAGACCCGCGGCAGGACGGTAGGGCTTTACGCCACGGCGCTTGCGGCAGGATTTGGGCTTGGGCCGCTTTTGCTATCGGTGACCGGCAGTGAGGGGTTTTTGCCCTTTGCCATCGGCGCAGGCGCTTGTTACCTCGCCATCTTTGCGGTGCTGGCCATTCGCCATGCGACGCCTGGCTTTTCTGACATGAAAGAAACGTCCAGCTGGTCCTTTATCAGGCTGGCACCGGCCCTTCTTGTCGCGATCATCGCCTATGCATTCTGGGAAGCCAGCATGCTGTCGCTCTTTCCAGTTTATGGGTTAGAGTCTGGCCTAGAGGCGCGTTTCATTAGCATCGCGCTATCCGTCTCCATTCTCGGCAACACTTTCCTGCAGATCCCCTTGGGCTGGGTTGCCGATCTGACATCGCGGCGGGGCACGATGATCTTTTGCGCCTGCATGGGCGTGTTGGGGGTCATGGCCCTGCCCCATGTGGTGCATAGCCCTGCTCTCTTGCTGCCCACACTGTTCATTTGGGGCGCGGTCGCGGGCGGGCTATACACTATGGCGATGACCGAACTGGGCGACAGGTTCAAAGGGGCCGACCTGGTGGCAGGAAATGCCGCGTTCGCCATCGCGTTCGGTTTTGGAGGCATCGTTGGTGGGCCTCTCACAGGCGTCGCCATGGAGTTTGTTGGTCGCGACGGGTTCTCCTGGGTGCTCGCCTCGGCATTCGCGTTCACCGCGATCTTTGCGTTTTGGCGGCGAAAAACATCCAACGGCTGATGCCTTCGAGGCGATCAGATCAGAACCCGATCGCAGCGCCATCTTTTCTAGGATCCGATCCGGCAATATAGCCACGCTCCGGCAACCGATGAATAAGCTGCGCACCGCCAAATCCAAACGCGGTGTCTGGCGCCTCGAGCGCGATGTCATGCCCCTTCTCTCGAAGCGCATCGAGAATGGGCGCCGACATCGACGTCTCGCACGCCACACCAAGCCCATTGGTGACCCGCCAACGGGGGGCATCAATGGCCACCTGCGGATCCTGTCCAAAGAGCTGCGTGCGCAAGACCATTTGGATGTGTCCCTGCGCCTGCATCGGCCCGCCCATGACGCCAAGGCTCATCACGGGATCTGTCGGACCCATCAAAAAGCCAGGAATGATCGTGTGGAAGGGGCGCTTGCCAGGGCCCACAAAGTTCGGGTGACTTGGGTCAAGACAGAAGCCCGCCCCTCTGTTTTGCAAGGCAACCCCTGTGCCTGGGACAACGACGCCAGAGCCAAAGCGATCATAGTTGGACTGGATGAACGACACCATCATGCCCTGCGCGTCGGCTGTGGTGAGGTAAACCGTGCCACCCTTTTTGGGGGCGCCGGAGCCAAAGTTTGTCGCCTTGTTGGGGTCGATCTCTTTGGCGCGAGCGCGCAGGTAACCGTCATCCAGCAGATCAGACACCGTGACGTCCTGCATGTGATTAAGATCCGCAACAAAGCTCTCAGTGTCGCGCAACGCGAGCTTCATGGCTTCGATTTGCAGATGGATCGCAAGCGGGTCGTCTGCGTCGAGGTCGCGAATTGACGTCTGAGAGAGAATGCCCAGAGCCATCAGTGCTGCGATACCTTGCCCGTTTGGCGGTATCTCATGCAGCGTCACATCATCGAAGGATCTCGCAATTGTGCCGCACCAGTCGGCCCTGTGACGGGCAAGATCCTCCAAAGACAGCGCGGCATCATAGCCACGGCCATAGGCGACCATTTCTTCGGCAATCTCTCCTTCATAGAACGCGCGGCCGTGCGTCTCGGAAATGGCGGTCAGCGTGCGCGCGTGGCCGGGGCTGCGAAAATACTCACCCGCTTTGGGCGCGCGCCCAGAGGGCATAAAGGTGTCGGCAAAACCGGGCTGATCTTTCAGGTTTTCGGCCTCTTGGCGCCAGAGCTCCGCGATGATCGGTGACACTGGGAACCCCTGCTGCGCGTAGTCGATGGCGGGCTCAAACAGGGTGGCGAAAGGCAATTTACCGAGCTTTTCGGAGCAGGCCACCCAAGATGACACGGCTCCGGGAACCGTCACCGCCTCCCAGCCGCGAAACGGCATATGTTTGAGGTTGGAAAACCGATCCGGATGCCAGCCAGCCGGTGATTTACCGGAGGCGTTAAGACCGTGAAGCTCCTTGCCGTCCCAGATGATGGCAAAGGCATCAGAGCCAATCCCGTTGCCCGTCGGCTCCACCACCGTCAGTGCAATGGCCGTCGCGATCGCGGCGTCGACGGCATTGCCGCCGCGCGCCAGCATGGACAGGCCAGCCTGTGCGGCCAAGGGTTGGGATGTCGCGACAATGTTGTCCGCAGCAACGGCGGAGCGCCGCGATGGGTAGGTGTAGTTTGAGGAAATCTGCATCTTGCCCTGTCTGGTTCTGGTGTGCATCCGGTCGGCGCGGCACATGAGGTAGGAGCCAAAGGCCGCGCACAGGGCAATACCGTGCCTTTGGGATACTGACCAGTCGCACAATACCATGCTTGCCAGAGACGGTTATCAGCACCTCGGGATAGAGGCGCGCCAATAGAGCCCAGGTTTTTATGCGCCCGCGATCTCAGCCTTATGCGCCTCAACCAGATCCGCCATCGAGTGAAACATTATGTCGTACTCTGGCATCTCGCCCGGGTTCATCGTTGCGCCAAACCCGTCTTGCTGGTGCCGTCTGTAGATCCAGCAGTTTGCGAGCCCGAAGGCATTGGCGGGCGCGTGATCGTGAAACATGCTTTCCGCGGTGTGCAGGATGTGCTCTTTCCCGATGCCCATCCGCGCGAGGTTTTCCAACATGTAGTCAAAATTACGCGGCGCGGGCTTGTAAGACCCGATGTCGCCCGCCGTGAAGGCCGCATCAAACTTCACACCCAGTTTTGCATTGGAATGCGCGAAACTTGCGTTGTCTACATTGCTGAGCACGACGAGCTTGTAGTGGTCTTTGAGGTAGGCCAAGGCCTCCGCGCTGTCGTCAAAGGCTGGCCAGTCTTCCACCGACGCACCATAGGTCAAGCATTCCTCCCAGCCGACCGGCACATTCCATTCCTCGGCCAGACGCTTGTAAACTACGGCAAGGATCTCTGAATACGTCTTGGCAGGTGTGTAGCGCTGCGTTGTGGATTCGTGGAAAGCGTGTGCCTCAAGGATGTCATCCCGTGACAGGCCGCCCATACGATCTGTGAGAGGTTTCAGACCATTCACCATGCCCGTTTCCCAATCGATCAACGTGCCATAGACATCAAAAGTCAGCGCTTTGTAATCGGTCAGTTTCATGGTGGCCCTCTTCGACTGAGTTTTTCGTACTCATGCGTGCTTACTCAATGCTTGCATATGACGCAAATTGATGTTTTTCATGTTTCCATCTGATTTCTTCATGATCTTGCCGTGACCGGAAAACTCGACATCGATTCCTTGCGAACCCTTTGCGCCATCCGCGCACATGGAGGCGTGACCCGGGCGGCATCGGAAATGGGCCTGTCGCAATCTGCCGTGAGCCACAAAATCAAACGGCTAGAAGAAACGCTTGGGTGTGCGCTTCTGGCACGTCGCCCCGGTGCACCCCAGCTCACGGATGCCGGCGAGCGGCTGCACGACTACGCCCAGCGCATGTCCAACCTGCATGACGAAGCACTGGCCGATCTGGGAAAAAAGGCACTGAACGGGGCGATCCGCCTTGGCATGACCGAAGACACAACGACGAGCGATCTCTCAAAGGTTCTTGGCCGTTTCGCCCGTTTACATCCATCTGTGCGCGTGCACATCAGATCGAGCCAAAGCCTGAACGTGCAAACCTGGCTCAAGCAAGGCGAGCTTGATCTCGCTTTGATGCAGGTGTTCACAAAAGACGTCCAAGATGGCGATCGCATCCTGTTTGAGGACACCCTCAATTGGGTGAAATCGCCGGATTTGCCGTTGGATCCAAAAAACCCAATCCCGTTTCTGTCTTTCGACCAAAATTGCTTTTACCGGCAATGGGGCTTCTCTGACGGTCTGCGGACCGGGCATAGCTTTGAAAAGGTTCTGGAATGCCCCAGCGCCCCCGGCATTCAATCGGGTGTCCGGGCCGGTCTTGGGGTCGCGCTTCTGAACGGCATGCACGTGACCCAGGATATGGAGATCATAGAAGACCTTTTCCCACCGCCGCCTGATCTCACCTTTATCGCCCGCACATATCCCAAGAGCCGCACCGCGCCTGTCAAAGCGCTGCTATCTGAAATCACCCGCGAGTATCGATCTGCAACCGTTTGAAAACGTTCAGGCCCCAACGCATTGTCAGGGCCTGTCGCCGTTTAACCTCTGAGTAAGCAGATCCTAGAAAGACTGCGTCGTGTAATCGACCTCGTCTGGGTACAGGGTGTCTTCAATCGACGTCGTATGGGCCAGTTTGAGCGAGCCCTCCTCGACCTTGGAGATGTATTGATGGCCGAACACCTGGTGCGTCTTCCCATTGAAGACTTTTGCACCCTGAGGATGTGCGTTCGAAAGAGGCATGTCCGTCATCGCCTCAACAGCCTCAATCAGCGCAGCCCGGTCACCGGGCCCAGCGTAGCCTGACGCCTCCATCCCGGCCTTGATGATGTGAAGTGTCTCCCAGCAGCCAAACATATGGGCATAGGTCGACACATCGGTCGGGTCGCTGACCGAGGCCCCACGCGCGTCGACCCCCACCTTCTCGCGGAAGAATTTGTCATATTCGGATTGGTCGGCTTGCACATGACGTGGATTGCCTTCCCAGAAATACGTGCCTTCGAGAAACTCCAAACCCGGGCTTGCGATGTCCACCGCCTCTAGACTGTCGATAAAGCCGAAGATCTCGGGGCTGGATGGGCCAAAGAATTCGCCCAGTTCCTTCACGAAGGTCAGGACAGCGGGCCCTACCATCACGTGATAGAGCACCTCTGTGTCACGCGGGATCTTCGGGAAATACTTGGTAAAGGATGTCTCCGTTGGCGGGATGGCGATCTTTTCAAGAACCTCACCGCCCTCGCGCTCAATGGCCTCGGTGAAGAAATCCCGGTGATCATGGCCGAATGCGAAATCCGGGAACACCATAGTGACCTTCTTGCCAAGGTTTTCCGCCACGTAGGGCGCCATTGCCTGCACCTGGCTTTTCACATCCGTGATGCCGGGCTGCAGCGTGTAGCGGTTCAGCATGCCAGAGGCCACGTGATGGCCCTCAGAGACCACGAAATAAGGCATTTTCAATTCTCCCGCACGCGGGGAGGAGCCGATCACCACGTGGCTGAAAAGCGTGCCAAAGCCCACATCGCAGTTGTGTTGGTTGGCAAACTTCTCGACCACCTCTGCGCCGCGCTTTGGATCAGTGCCGTCATCCTCGGCCACGATCTCGACCATGCGACCATTGATCCCACCACCCTCATTTATCAATGCCGCAGCCGCCTCGGTCGTGCGACCGTACCACCGGCCATAGGCCGCGCCGATCCCGGTGCGATGCACCTGAAATCCGATCTTGATGGGCTTTGCGGTCTGCGCATGCGTGTAGCGCGCCCAAAGCGGCAGGCTGGCAGCACCTGCGACACCACCGGCCAGCGTCTTCAGTGCGCCTCGGCGCGTGGTTCCCTTGATCAACTTGGTCATCCTCGTATCCCCTCTGTCGGTTCGTCGCGTTATGCGGCCAAGTCTGCGGAGCAAGGACCATTTTGTCCAGTTTTTTGGACGCGCGCCTAAGGTCTGGGATGTTACTTTGCTGCTTTAAGCGCCTCTCTGAGGGTATCTCGATCGCCGATATGATTGGCCATGACCAGGATGAGGCGCGCATTCAAGGCCTCGCTTTCTTCCGGGCTCAGGCCCTGATGCGCCGCCAAAAGCTCATCATAAAAGCCGTCAGGGTCTATGATGTTCGGCTCAAACGTGAGCGGCATGACGCACCTCTTGTCCTGTTGCGATGCGAAGCGCTGCGCGAATGTCAGAGGCATTCGCTTGCTGCCAGCGCGCGGCAATGTATTGATCCGGCCGTATCAGATAGATCGCGGTTTCAGCATCCCCAAGGTACCGGTCGCGAACGGCACCGGTCGGGTCATGCTCGGCGGTGGAAAGGGTGAGTGTAGGGAGCCCCACATCCGGCGCATCTGTGTTGATAGCCAAAACCTTGAAGTCCCCGCCGAGCCTATTGAGCAAAAACCCTTCGCTTAAAGGCGCGTCCAAACAAGGCGACCCTGCTCGCGTGCGGGGCAGACCGGGCAGCCTGTCAGGTCCGATGAGTGACATCCCGTCGTAGGAACACGGCGTGGACAGCCGTCCGGAATTGACCATGGGGCGGGCAAAGGCATGGCTTTCGGCAAGATGTAAGACGGCATCGCGGAACGTCTGGCTGGCACGGCTCTTCGGCGTCAGAAAATCGGTCGATCGCGTGGATGCGAGAATGTTCTCGTCCGCGGCCAGGCTGCGCTCTTCCGAATAGGTGTCGATCAACGCCTCCGGCGCGTGCCCTTTGATCACGTAGTCCAGCTTCCACGCCAGATTGTCCGCATCCTGTATTCCGGAATTGGCCCCTCGCGCACCGAAAGGCGACACCTGATGTGCGCTGTCGCCAGCGAAGATCACCCGCCCGTGGCGGAACTCTTGCATGCGCCGACATTGGAACGTGTAGATTGATGTCCAATCCAGCTCGTACTCTGCGCCCGCGCCCAGCATTCCATCCACTCGCGCGCGGACGTTTTCTTCGAGCAGTTCATGCTCCCGGTCGATGTCCCAGCCCAGTTGAAAGTCCAGACGCCACACGTCATCGGGCTGTTTATGCAAGAGCGCCGAGGCGCCTGCCCCCTTAAACGGGGGATCGAACCAGAACCACCTCTCCGTCGGGAAATCGGCGGCCATTTTGACATCGGCGATCAGAAAATTGTCTTCGAAAACGCGCCCGTCAAAGCTAAGCCCCATCATGTCCCGAATGGGCGACCGCGCCCCGTCGCAGGCAATCAGCCAATCTGTCGTGAGGTGATAGGTGCCATCCGGTGTCTCGATGTCCAGTGTTGCGCCATCATTATGCATGCCCGTCACGCGGTTGTGCCCTCTGATTTCAATCGGTGCGCCGCCCGCCTGCGCCGCGCGAATGGCGTCCACGAGATATATCTCGAAATAGGGCTGCTGCAGATTGATGAACGCTGGGTGGCGATGGCCCGCTTCGGGCAAAAGATCAAATTCATAGATCTCATTGTCGCCGTGGAAAACGCGCCCATGGCTCCACTCGACGCCTTTGGCGAGGAGTGGTTCAGCAAACCCAAGCCGGTCGGCAATCTCCAGTGTGCGCTTGGCAAAGCAAATGGCGCGAGACCCGTGGGAGACGCGGCTGTTTTCATCAAGGACCAGCACCGGCGTGCCGCGATTGGCCAGATCAAGCGCGAGGGTGAGGCCGACGGGCCCAGCGCCGACGACGACGACTGGGTGTTGGGCTACCGTGTCTTGATCAGGGCTGCGGCGGTAAGGATAGAGCTCATCGTCGAACTGAATATTCATGACAGAGCGCCTTCGTCAGGCCGTGGCATGGCGATCCAAGCTTTGAACAGAAGCACTTTATAGTTCGGGACCGCCGA
>CAKZYL010000174.1 GCA_937884705.1 uncultured Roseovarius sp.
GCGGAGGTGGCAGAGGTGTCGGTGCCCATGCACACCTACACGATCCCGCTGTGGAATTGCGTGGCCATCGAAGGTGGGCTGGATAGCTTCACCCATGGCCATCAGGCCTATCAGACCAAGGGCTATTTCAACCCAAAGCTTCAGAGCGCGATGATGCGGGGGCTGAAGACCCATGCCCATGATCTGTCGCCAACTGCAAAGCTTGGCATGCTTGTCGCCCACTACATGCGCACGCGCTATGACGGCGTATTCTACGCCCGCGCGCAAAACTTCTCACGCGCTTTGACGGCGGCCTATGACGCCGTGCTGGACACTGCCGATCTGGTGGTTATGCCAACCACGCCACAAACCGCCCATAAACGCCCCGCATTGCCCGAAGAAGACCGCGCCGAGCATATCTCGCAAGCGCTCAACATGTGCTGGAACACGGCCGCCTTTGACCTCACAGGCCACCCCTCGATTTCCGTGCCGGTGCACGGCGTTGATGGCCTGCCTGTGGGGCTCATGCTGACAGGCCGACACTTCGAAGATGCCACGGTTTTACGGGCAGCCCACGCCTATGAGCAAAGCGCCTGACCTAACTATCCCCCCGGCCATTGATGGTTCTGGGGGCTTTCAAAGCAATCGTCCAAAAGGAGAGGAATTCAAATGTTTCACGGTGATATTACAAGCAGCAAAGACACGGTCGGTGTTGCTGTCGTCAATTACAAAATGCCCCGTTTGCACACCAAAGATGAAGTCTTAGACAATGCCCGCGCCATCGCGGACATGATCAAGGGGATGAAGATCGGTCTGCCAGGTATGGATCTGGTGATCTTCCCCGAGTACTCGACCCACGGCATCATGTATGATGAAAAAGAGATGTATGAGACCGCCTCCTCCGTCCCCGGGGAGGAAACCGAGATCTTCGCCGCGGCCTGCCGTGAGGCGGATGTGTGGGGTGTGTTTTCGCTGACCGGCGAGCGCCATGAGGATCATCCCAACAAAGCCCCCTACAACACGCTTATCCTGATGAACAACAAAGGTGAGATTGTTCAGAAGTATCGCAAGATCATGCCGTGGGTGCCGATTGAAGGCTGGTATCCGGGCAACTGCACCTATGTCTCGGAAGGTCCCAAAGGCATGAAGATGAGCCTGATCATCTGCGACGATGGCAACTATCCCGAGATCTGGCGGGATTGCGCTATGAAGGGGGCCGAATTGATCATCCGCTGCCAGGGATACATGTACCCGGCCAAGGATCAGCAGGTGAACATGTCAAAATCCATGGCCTGGGCCAATAACAGCTACGTCGCCGTGGCCAATGCATCGGGGTTTGACGGGGTCTATTCGTATTTCGGGCATTCGGCCTTGATTGGCTTTGATGGCCGCACCCTTGGAGAATGCGGAACCGAAGAAAACGGTGTCCAATATGCTCAGCTGTCTGTTTCGGCCATTCGAGATGCGCGTCGCAACGGCCAGTCGCAAAACCATCTCTTTAAGTTGCTGCACCGTGGCTATACCGGGGTGATCAATTCTGAAGAGGGCGATCAGGGTCTGGCGGCGTGCCCCTATGATTTCTACACGAAATGGGCGACCGACCCCGAAGGCACGCGCGAAATGGTCGAGGCGATGACGCGGGAAACCGTCGGGACGGATGAATGCCCAATCGAAGGGCTTCCGAACCAAAAAACAGCGGCGCATCGGTAATCAGGCGTGGGTTGATTTGACGGCCCGGACAAACCGATTGCACCATTGCACCTGCGCGCTCATGGGTCCCCGTCCCGCGCGTGGGTGCGCTTTACCGCGTAGAAGTTTGAATGAGCCAAACGGAGAGTTGTGACATGCTCGACGGGTACATGATCGAAGCCGAGCCCTACTATCGCCCAACGGGCAATGAGGTGGATCTCTTTTCCGCGGCCTATCAGGCCCGTTTGCCGGTGATGCTCAAAGGTCCGACGGGGTGCGGCAAAACACGGTTCATCGAACATATGGCCTGGCGTTTGAAACGACCGCTTGTGACCATTTCTTGCCACGAGGATATGACCGCCTCAGATCTTGTGGGGCGGTTTCTGCTGGATCCCAGCGGCACCGTCTGGGCCGACGGGCCGTTGACCCTGGCCGTACGCCATGGCGCGATCTGTTATCTTGATGAGATAGTTGAGGCGCGGCAGGACACGACCGTGGTGATCCATGCGCTGACCGATGATCGCCGCATTTTGCCACTAGAGAAAAAGGGCGAGCTGGTGCAGGCGCATCCTGATTTTCAGCTCGTGATCTCCTACAACCCCGGCTACCAAAGCGTGCTCAAAGACCTCAAGGAATCCACCAAGCAGAGGTTTTGCGCCTTGGACTTCGGGTATCCCGACCCTTCTGTGGAAACCGAGATTGTGGCCTCAGAAGCCGGCATTGACAGTGCCACCGCGCACACGCTTGTCGAAATCGCCCGTCGCTCGCGCAATTTGCGCGGTCAGGGATTGAATGAAGGGGCATCCACCCGAATGTTGATCAGCGCGGGCCTCTTGATCAAGGCGGGCGTCCCTTTGGGAGAGGCCTGTACGGTTGCCCTGATTGTGCCGATAACGGATGACCCGGATATGCGCGACGCTTTGGGCAACGTCGTGGCCGCCTGCGGCTAGAGTGCCGTGGCGCGCACGCCCTCATTTCTGCGTATTGCCGGGGAAGAGGCCCCGAATGTGCCGGGCGGCGCGGCAGAGGCGTTTTCCGGTGAATGGATGGCGCCCTGGTTGCGGGCCAGACGCAAGTTAGAGGGCGCAGGCTACGGCGAGGCGGTGTGTCAAAGCTATGCCCGCACAAGCATCGTTGTGGCCTTTGAAATCGGCCCGGAACCCGCGATAGATATGGCCGATACCCTGTCCGCCATAACGATCAAATCAGGGCGGAAGGCGGCCGCTCATTTTTGTGAGGCGGCCCCCGTTGCTGCGCGCAAGCTTGGCAGCGCCCCGCGGTTCCGAACCTGGTTGAGCCTGATGCAACGCTTTGCTGCTTTGGCACCGGAATCCATTGTCCCGGTGCTGAGCCGCATGACTGCGCTGATGGAGGAGCTCAACGTCACCCAGCTGGAGGCATGGCTCTTGGCCGGGGTTCGGCTGTCTGGTGTCGATGTCGAAAAACGCCTTGCGTTCTTTGCCTTCGAGACACCCGAGGCCGCGCGCCTTCTGGATCGCGAATCCAAGGGCATCGGATTTTTCGAAATGGATCGCCGCCTTCGCGCGTATCTTTGCGCGCTGTTTGGTGTGCACCCCGTGATCCGTGAGGCGCCCCCGGGTCGTCATGACGGCTCTGGGCGCAGGTCGAGCTTTGGCGAAGGCTTTGTTCAGATGCCGGGGCATTACCGAGGGGTGCGCGGTCCGGAGGCGGAAATGCTCTTTCGTGCCGCCCTTGCCCATATTGGCGCCCATATGCGCTTTGGTCAGGGTCGGTTCGTGTTGGGGCAGCTCAAACCTCTCCAGGTTGCGGTCGTATCTTTGATCGAGGACGCTCGGGGTGAGCATTTGGCCATGGCGGAAATGCCCGGGCTGCGCCGGCTGTGGACCGCGTTTCATGTGGCCGAGGCGAGCGGTGCCCTGACCGCAGAAAGCCGGTTCGCGCGGCTTTCCCGCGCGCTGATCGATCCTGAATTTAAGGATATCGATGGCTGGGTACGCAAGGGCCGCGATCTGTTTTTTGCCGCGCGTGACAAGTGGGATGACCCGCAAATCAGCCGCTCCATTGGCAACCTCTTAGGCAATGACCTGGGCCAGCTGCGCATTCAGTTCAACGCCAAGACCTATGCGGTGCAACCGCTTTACCGCGACGACAATCTGGGTCTTTGGGCGTTTCCCGAGGATGGCGCGCCAGAAGACCGGTCAGAGATCCTTTTGGACGCGGCACGTATGACGCCGAACGAGGGCACACGTCCGCCTGACACCACCCGAAATGACCCTGAAACGGATCAGAACACAGAGCGCGTGAGGCCGCGTGCACCGGACAATCCCGAAGGCGGCGTTATGGTCGCGCGGCACGTCGAATATGACTATGAAGCGCGGGTTGAACGTCCGGATTGGGTGACAATACAGGCTGTGCCGCCACGTGCGGGACCAAGTGGGTATGCATCTGAGGTCGCGCAGCGCTATCAACAGTTGATCGCCCGCATCACGGCCCTTGTGAACGCAGCCCGCGTTGGCCGACCAGAGAGGATCAGAAAACAGCAGGACGGCGAAACACTGGATCTCGATGCATGTATCGAGGCCGTTCGCGACATGCGTAGCGGCATCATGCCGGATCTGCGGGTCTATCAAGCGCGCAGGCGTCAACACCGCGATCTTTCGGTCAGTGTTCTGCTTGATACCTCGGCCTCAACCGGGGACCCTGTCGGCGATGTGGGCGTCGCGATCATTGACGTGCTGCGCGACGCCACGGTTGTCTTGGCCCATGCCATGGCCGAACTGCGCGATCCCTTCAGTATCGCGACCTTCCACTCCAATGGGCGCGATGAGGTGCGCTATACACAGATCAAACAGTTTGACGAACCTATGGGGCGCGGGGTAACCACCGTTTTGGCGGGCGTTCGGCCTGGTCTTTCGACCCGATTGGGCGCGGCCCTGCGCGAAACCGGCGCGCGGCTGGCGCAACAACCGACCCACCGGCGCCTCATCCTGCTCATCAGCGACGGTGAGCCCAGCGACATCGACTGCCCTGATCCGAGATACCTGATCGAAGATGCCCGCCGCGCAGTGCAGGGCTTGGCCAGCCAGGGCATCAACGTGTTCTGCGTCCAAGTGGGCCAACGCAATCGTGAGACGGAAGAACGCGTCTTTGGTCGCCGCAACATCGTCCATATCGCGTCAATCGCGGAGCTGCCGGAAAAGCTGTCGATCCTCTATCTCCGGCTCACCGCATGAGGCGACACGCATCCGCGCGGCTTTCTCTAAAACAAAAAGGACCCTGCCATGACATGGAAAACTGCCCATCGTTCCTTCTACTATGCCACCGCAGAGGACCCTGCCGATATCGCTTTGGATCCAAAGAAAACGGCCCTTTTGGTGATCGATATCCAAAACACATACCTCGAGGACAAGGACACGCCAGAGGAAACCGCGCGGTGGCAACCGTTCTTTCAGCGCATGCACAAGACCGTCATTCCGAACACAGCCGCGTTGATCGAAGATGCGCGCGCCCGCGGTGTCGAAGTCATCTTTGCCCGCATTGCGTGTCTGAAAGAAGATGGCAGAGACCGCTCACTCAGCCAGAAAAAACCGGGTTTCAATTACCTGCTTTTGCCTAAGGACCGTGAAGACAGCCTTGTCGTGCCCGAGCTTGCCCCCAAGGACGACGAAATCACTGTGCTCAAGACAACCGATTCCGCGTTGACGGGCACCAACCTGCGACTGATCCTGCACAACATGGGTATAACGTCTGTGGTCTGCGCAGGTATTTTCACGGATCAATGCGTGTCTTCAACGGTGCGAAGTCTTGCCGACGAAAGTTTCGATGTCTTGGTTGTCGAAGACTGCTGCGC
>CAKZYL010000175.1 GCA_937884705.1 uncultured Roseovarius sp.
CTTGACCCGCACCCGTGCCGCCCATGACAAACTCACCGTCCATTTCTTTGACCTTCGCCACGTATTCCTCAAACGTGGTGATGCCGCTGTCCTTGTGGACCCAAAGCACAAACGGGTCGACGCCCATCATGGCCACCGGGGTGAACGTTTGGATGTCAATGCCGAGGTTTTCCTGACGGATTGGCGTTGTGAAGAACGAGTTCAGCGTCACCAGGATCGTGTGGTCCGCATCAGATGCGTTTGACACGTGAATAAGAGCTTCTGCGCCCGAACCGCCGCCTTTATTATTGGGCACAAGCGGACGCGGTGTCATATCAGCCTTTTCAGCCACCGACTGAATAAAGCGCGCAATCTGGTCTGCGCCGCCGCCGGCACCCGCCATGATCACGAAATCAATGGGCTTACGTGGTTTCCAGCCGTCAGCCAGAGCTGCAATTGGGCTGGTTGCCAAAAGGGCTGCCGCCGTGAGGCCCAGAAGGCCGCGTTTGGTGATCGACATCTATGTCTCCTCCGTCACAATTCTATTTGTCGCAGTAATCTCTCGCGAGTCCACGATGGTGGGAGGGTAACTAAATTTCGGAATGTGCTTTTCAAGAGAAATATAGTTGCGAGGATAGTTTTTCTCTTCGGTATACCTTAGTGTCCCAGGAGGACGGGAATTTCTGCTGTATCAACAACAGCTTGCGTGTTTCCGCCGAAGAGCGCTTCGCGCCCATGGCCTTGGCCATATGCGCCCATAATAAGCAGGCTCGCGCCCATATCGGTCGTCTTCGACAACAAAGCTTCATGCGGTTTTTGCGCGGAAAAGCGGTGGATCTCGGCTTTGATACCGCGAAGAGCGTAATACGCCACCAGTTCCTCCGATGTGGCCCCGTGCACCTGTTCTTTGCCGCCTGATAGGACGGTCACGTGCTCTGCGGCCTCAACGATTGGCAGGGTCATCCCAACCGTTCTCGCCGCTTCCAAAGATCCATTCCACGCGACGGCCACGCGCTTTCCAAGATTGTCGTCAGGCCCATGATCTTTGGGGCACATCAGGACGGGCCGCCCGGTTTCAAAGAGGGCAGACTTCAAGGAATTCACGCCGAGGTTTTGATCTCGATTGGGTTTGCCGACGACCACAAGGTCTGCCAGCCTGCCATTGTGTTTGATCACGTCCGCCATGCGGCCGGCTTCCTCAACAAAGCTAACAGTTGCGCGGGTCCAATCGGGAGCATCTGTTTCGACAAGGCCGAGCGCCTCAGCCTGACGATGGAGGTCTGCGCGCAAGGCTTGCTCTTCTTCATCGGCCAGTTGCTTGGCCTGATCCATCATGGTCTGGCGGGCGAAACCGGTCATGGTTCGACCATAAGGGCTGAGGTTTGCAGGCTCCATCCGGCCGTGGGCTACGACGATGTGTCCGCTGTGCAGATGGGCCAGCTTTGCAGCGTGAGCAAAAAGGGCTTCCCCCATCCCGTCACCGCGTACCGGCACCAGTATCCGTCTGAGCATGTTGTCCCTCCCTCTTCGGTCTTGGCCAGTAGTGTAGCGCGTAAATCTGAGAATGCCGCATTAGAGTGGTGAATAGCGTCTAAATAGCACCGTACGCACGTGCATCCCACGCAACATCTCTGCAGGGGCAAACATAGGTTCGGGGATTTTCGGCAATTCGGAACGAGTTGACCCTTTTGCGGCTGCCGTGCGAACATCGTTCTTAACTGCAGGCCTCAGAATTGATCCTGTGGAACACCCGGTTTATTTCCGGGATCAACGCCCGTTATGAGACTTTGTGACGGGGCTACTTGTGACTAAGCGCGGCAGCGCGTTGAAAGGAAAGACTAATGGGCCTTCGCATCAATGATACGATACCTGATCTCACCGTCGAAACGGACCAGGGTACGTTCAGCCTGCATGATTGGATCGGCGACAGCTGGGCGATCCTGTTCTCGCACCCCAAGGATTTCACCCCGGTCTGCACCACCGAATTTTCCGTTGTGGCCCAGTTGGCCGACGAATGGGAAAAGCGCGGCACGAAGGTGATTGGCGTCTCCGTGGATGGCGTCGAAGATCACAAAAAGTGGAAAGGCGACATCGAAACCTATGGCGGCGCCAAGGCCGGTTTCCCGATCATCGCCGATGACGGCCTCGCCGTGTCCAAAGCCTTCGACATGCTGCCCGCAGAGGCCTATCTGCCGGACGGGCGCACGCCCGCCGACAGCGCGACCGTGCGATCCGTCTTCATCATCGGGCCGGACAAGCAGCTCAAACTGTCGATGACATATCCAATGACCGTGGGCCGGAACTTCGCTGAGATTATCCGTGCCCTCGACGGACTTCAGACTTCAATCGGGAAAGGCGTGGCGACACCTGCGAACTGGGTGCCGGGTGAGGATGTGATCATCCCGCCGAGCGTGAACAATGAAGATGCCAAGGCAAAGTTCGGCGAGTTCGACGCCGTGTTGCCTTACCTCAGAAAGATCAAAGACCCAGCCTAGCGCACGGCCGGGGACACTCGAAAACACGCATGACGATCCGGGCGGTATCGCCGCCCGGCCAGTACATCTTTGTCTAAGCCCTCCCTAGGACAGCCACCGAAAAGGCGAGCGACATGTTGGACAGCCAATCAGATACTCCCCCTCTCATCGTTGAAGGCAAAAAAGCCGACAATGAGCGGCTGAAGAAAGCAAGCAACTTCCTGCGCGGCACGATCACCGAAGATTTGGCCGATCCGATCACCGGCGGGTTCAGTGCCGACAACTTTCAGCTCATCCGCTTTCACGGCATGTACCAGCAGGATGACCGCGACATCCGACCAGAGCGCACCAAGCAAAAGCTTGAGCCGCTGCACAACGTGATGCTGCGCGCGCGCATGCCCGGCGGGATCATCACGCCACAGCAATGGCTGGTGATTGAGAAGTTTGCCGAAGAGAACACCATGTATGGCTCCGTGCGTCTCACAACGCGCCAGACGTTTCAGTTCCACGGTGTGCTGAAGCCGCATATCAAAGACATGCACAAGGTGATCAATTCCGCGGGCATCGACTCGATCGCGACAGCCGGGGATGTGAACCGCAACGTGCTCTGCACCACCAACCCTGTGGAGTCAGAGCTTCACGCGGAAGCCTATGAATGGTCCAAGAAGATCTCTGAGCATCTGCTGCCCAAGACCAAGGCCTATACAGAGATCTGGCTTGATGGGGAGAAGGTGAAAACCACTGAGGAGCCGATCCTTGGTGAGACCTACCTGCCGCGCAAGTTCAAAACGACCGTTAGCATCCCGCCTAACAATGAGGTGGATGTGCATGCCAACGATCTGAATTTCGTGGCCATCGCCGAAGACGGAAAGCTGGTGGGCTGGAACGTGCTTGTGGGCGGTGGTCTGGCCATGACCCATGGCGACACCTCGACCTATCCGCGCAAGGCCGATGACTTTGGCTTTATCCCGCTGGAGCACACGCTGGCCGTGGCTGAGCATGTCGTGACGGTGCAGCGGGATTGGGGCAACCGGGTGAACCGGAAGAATGCCAAGACCAAGTACACGCTCGACCGCGTTGGTGTAGACGTGTTCAAGACGGAGGTGGAACGCAGGGCAGGGGTCACGTTTGAGCCGTCGCGGCCCTACGAATTCACCTCTCGCGGCGACCGGTTCGGCTGGGTCAAGGGCGTCGATGGCAAGCATCACCTGACGCTCTACCTGCTCAGCGGCCGCATTCTGGATTACCCTAACCGTCCGCTTAAGACGGGCCTGCGCAAGATCGCAGAAATCCACAAGGGCGATTTCCGCATGACAGCCAACCAGAATCTGGTCATTGCCGGGGTGCCCGCGAACCAACGCAAGAAGATCGAAAAGATTGCCCGCGATCACGGGCTGATCGACGATTTCCAAACCCCGCAACTGAAGAACTCCATGGCCTGCGTGGCCTTGCCCACATGCCCCTTGGCGATGGCCGAGGCGGAGCGGTTCTTGCCCGATCTGGTGCATCAGGTGGAAGGCCTGCTGGCCAAGCATGGTGTGCCGGAGGATCACATGATCCTGCGCGTCGTGGGCTGCCCCAATGGCTGTGGCCGCGCGATGCTGGCTGAGGTCGGCCTCGTCGGCAAGGGGCCGGGCAAATACAATTTGCACATGGGCGGCAATCGCATCGGCACGCGCGTGCCCAAGCTTTACCGTGAGAACATCAGCCCAGATCAGGTGATTGAAGAGCTGGATGAGCTCATCGGACTGTGGGTGGCAGAGCGTGACGAGGACGAGTGCTTTGGTGATTTCGTCATCCGCAAGGGCATCGTCGCCGAAGTGAAGGTCTCCAAGACCGATTTCCA
>CAKZYL010000176.1 GCA_937884705.1 uncultured Roseovarius sp.
AAACAGGCCCTGCATAGGTGTAGCAGGCGGGCTCCGCCCCATGGGCCATGTGCATCTGAACGACGGGGACGGTGAAATCCGGGCGCAGCAGCTGTTCGCCGCGCAGAGCGTCAGACGTCACATAAGCGCGGGCGCGGATGTCTTCGCCATAAAGATCCAAAAGCACTTCGGCAGGTTGCAAAATCGAGGCGTCCACCGGGACAGCACCCGCGGCTTCAAACACCTGCATCAACCGGGCAGCCTCCGTCCGGACGGCTGATTGCTGCGATGGCGTTTGGGTCATTCCCCCTGCCCGTCCAAGATCTCTTGTACCTTCGCGACCAGTTCCGCGCGCGGCACTTCAAACTGGCTGGGTCGGGATTTCCATTCCTCCAGCGTCGCGTTTTCAGCGATCTTTGCGCCGAGGATCAGGTCTTTGATCTGCACGACGCCGCGGTCTTTCTCTTCGCCACCTTCGATAATCGCGACAGGAGAGGCGCGGCGATCTGCGTATTTGAGCTGATTGCCAAAGTTCTTTGGATTGCCGAGGTAGACTTCCGCCCGGATGCCCGCCTGGCGCAATTCGCCGACCATGGCCTGATAATCCGCCATGCGGTCGCGATCCATCACCGTAACAACAACCGGGCCAGCCGATGTCGAGGAGATGCGACCCTTTTCCCGCAACGCCGCCAGCAATCGATCAACACCGATCGAAACACCAGTGGCCGGCACAGCCTGCCCGGTGAAGCGCTTGACCAGATCATCGTAGCGGCCACCACCCGCGACAGAACCGAACTGCCGCTTGCGGCCCTTTTCATCGAGGATATCAAAGGTCAGTTCAGCCTCGAAAACAGGCCCTGTATAGTACCCAAGCCCGCGCACGACGGAAGGATCAATCTCAACGCGGTCCGGCCCGTAGCCTTGCGCGCTGAGGAGATCCGCAATCTGTTCAAGCTCCGCCACGCCTTCGAGCCCCGATTGCGATCCGCCAACGGCGGCGCGCAGGTTGTTGAGCGTTATGGCCGCGTCATCGTCTTTGGACGTCAGAAAGGCCAGCACGGGTGCGGCCTGATCCTCGCTCAGACCCACTCCGTCGATATAAGCCCCGGATGCATCAAGCCGTCCTTTGGTCAACAGCTCTTTCACACCGCCTTCACCCACCTTGTCGAACTTATCGACTGTGCGCAGAACCGCGTCACGGCGCGCGACATCCTCAACGAGCCCCATGGTTTCCAAAACACCATTGAGCACCTTGCGGTTGTTCACGCGCACCAGATAGTCACCGCGGGGAATGCCCACCTCTTCCAATGTGTCTGACAGCATCGCACAGATCTCGGCATCCGCGGCCATGCTTGCCGTGCCGACAGTATCCGCATCACATTGATAAAACTGACGATATCGGCCTGGGCCGGGTTTTTCATTGCGCCAGACGGGCACCATGGCGTCGCGCCGGTAAGGGGTTGGCAGGTCGTTGCGGTATTGCGCGTAGACGCGGGCCAGGGGTGCCGTGAGATCATAGCGCAGTGCAAGCCAGTCGCCGCGGCCATCCTCATCGGCTTCCTGCCAGGCAAAGACACCTTCATTCGGGCGGTCCACGTCAGGAAGGAACTTGCCCAAAGCCTCCACCGTTTCCACGGCGCTCGATTCCAACGCGTCAAATCCGTAGCGATGATAGACAGCCGCGATCGTGCCGAGCATCTCTGCGCGCTCAGACACATCAGATCCGAAGTAATCCCGAAACCCTTTGGGCGTTTCCGCCTTTGGGCGAGGCTGTTTTTTGGTCTTGGCCATGGTGCCAGATCCTTACCGCGTTGTTTGCGAGCGCGGTCTAGCGGATGGGCGGGAACGGGGCAAGGTTGCTCTCACTGCATGGGCAAGCCTAGAGTGCTCTCATGACCCAGATTGAAGAAACACTCGCCCATCTGACCCGCACCGTCGAGGACCTGTCAGATGTGGTTGCGCGCCAGGAGCGCGAGATTGAAACGCTCACAAGGCGCGTGCAGATGCTCCTGGAACGCGAGGCTGAACGCCAGTCTGAAGGAGGCGGCGGGGTTGTCATAGGCGACGAGCGACCACCGCACTGGTGATGGTGGAGGGCTTTGAGGCGACGTTCACCGGCGGGCATCCCAATTCTTTGGGGCGCATGATCGAGATGGTCGACACGGTTCTGGCTGACCCCGGGCGTTTTGATGGATTTTTTGCCTGCTACAGCAATGCGGACGAGGGTATCCGGTTGCGGGTCACAAACGC
>CAKZYL010000177.1 GCA_937884705.1 uncultured Roseovarius sp.
CCATGGCCAAGGAAGATACGCTCGAATTTCCCGGTGTCGTGAAGGAACTCCTGCCAAATGCGACATTTCGGGTCGAGCTTGAAAACGGCCATGAAATCATCGCTCACACGGCAGGCAAAATGCGCAAGAACCGGATCAGGGTTCTGGCAGGCGATAAGGTACAGGTGGAAATGACCCCCTATGATCTGACAAAAGGTCGGATCAACTACCGCTTCAAGTAACGCGTCGCACGTGATTTGGCTCCGATGCGGTTGATCCTCGCTTCGGCAAGTCCGCGACGACTTGAATTGCTGCAACAGCTGGGTATCTTTCCTGACGTTGTTGCCCCAGCCGACGTTGATGAGACACCGCTGCCATCTGAAGTGCCCCGCGTCTATTGCACGCGCGTGACACGCGCGAAGGTCAACGTCTATGAGGCCGGCCCAGCCGACCTTGTCCTGGCCGCCGACACGACAGTGGCCCTTGGCCGTCGCATTCTGGGCAAACCCGATGACGTGAACGAAGCGCGCTCTTTTCTGAACCTCTTATCCGGGCGCCGTCACCGGGTCATCACATCCGTTGCCTTGCGCAAAGGCGCACGTATCTGGCAACGAGATGTGGTGACCACCGTTCGGATGAAACGGCTCTCAGAGGCGGAAATCGCCGGATATCTGAGAACAAATGACTGGCAGGGCAAAGCGGGCGGCTACGCGATCCAAGGCCCAGCCAGCGCTTTTGTGCCCTGGATCCAAGGCTCCTACTCTGCTGTCATGGGCCTGCCTCTGGCCGAGACGTCGCACCTTCTTAACACCGCGGGATACACGATCTGGAGGGCCACATCGTGAAAGGCACGACCGTATGTCTGGATGCCTGGAATGGCTTTGAGGCCGCGGCATGGGTTGAAAATGGTCGGCTAGAAGACCTCCTGATCGACAGCGATTTGCCCCGTCCAGGCACAATCTATCGCGCCATTGCGGACCGCCCGGTAAAGGGCCAGGGCGGGATGTTCGTCAAAACACCCGACGGCATGGGATTTCTGCGCCAAGTCAAGGGTTTGTCGCCCGGTCAAAGCCTTCTCGTGCAGGTCACCGGCTACGCCGAACCGGGCAAAGCGATCCCGGTCACAACAAAGCTTCTTTTCAAAAGCCGTTTCGCCATTGTGACGCCTGGCGCACCGGGATTGAACGTGAGCCGAGCCATTAAAGACGAAGCCATCCGTGATCGCCTGCTCGAGATTGCCCATGACATCCTCGAGGGAGGCCAAGACGGCCTAATCTTACGCTCCGCCTGCGAATTTTCCGACACGGATGCTGTTGCTGAGGATGTAACTGCCATGGCTGATCTCGCTCAGGCGGTCCTGACCGATGGCGCAGGCGGGGTGGAAAAGCTGGTCGAAGGCCCGGGCCCGCATGATATGGCCTGGCGCGAATGGCCCGATCAGGGAGATGTCGATGGTGCACCGGGCGCCTTTGCGCGCCACGGTGTGGATGACATGATCACCGCACTGCAATCGCCGCGCATCGTTCTCGCCTCCGGCACCATGTTTGTAGAGCCGACGCGCGCCCTCGTTGCCGTGGACATCAATACCGGCGGTGACACCTCGCCAGCGTCCGGCCTGAAGGCCAATGTGGCGGCGGCCAAGGATCTGCCACGGCAGTTGCGCCTGCGCGGGCTTGGCGGTCAGATCACGCTGGATCTTGCGCCCATGGGTAAAAAGGACCGGCGCAGTTTCGAAGCCGCCCTGCGTGCCGCGTTTCGGCGCGACATGACGGAGACCGCACTGGCCGGATTTACACCGCTGGGGCATTATGAACTGCAACGCAAACGTGACCGAGCACCGCTTTTGGGAGTCCAGAAATGAGCTGTCCGATCTGTTCCAAATCCAGCATAGAACGCTATAGACCGTTTTGTTCAAAGCGCTGCGCGGATATCGATTTGGGCAAATGGATGCGCGGCGACTATGCGGTGGCCTCGCAAGAGCCCATCGATCCCGACGAGGTTGAAAGCGCATTGCGCGGGGATCAAAGCTTTGACGGCAAACTGCATTGAAATTCCACGCAATTGCTCTGGACACCTCGCGCACACGCGTCTAGATACGCGACACCCAAGCGCACAGCGCGTCTCCCGTGCCCGGGTAGCTCAGGGGTAGAGCAGTGGACTGAAAATCCTCGTGTCGGTGGTTCGATTCCGCCCCCGGGCACCATTTAAATCAAA
>CAKZYL010000178.1 GCA_937884705.1 uncultured Roseovarius sp.
GATCATGCTGATCACGTTGGGGGTGGCGGTGGCGCGTCTGTCCATCGGGTCATTTGCGCAGCCGGTACTGCTGGCCGCATTGAAGGTGGTGATCAGTGCCGGAAGCGCAACAGCGGTGGGTCTGTGGTTTGGGTTGGAACCCGTGGCCTTTGGCGTGTTGGTTCTGCAAGTCGCGACGCCGGTGGCGGTGACCTCGTATATGCTGGCGGAAAAATACGGCGCGGATGCCAATGCGGTGGCGGGGCTGGTGGTCGTCTCAACCCTGATGTCGGTGCTGACCTTGCCGGTCATTTTGGCGTTTGTGCTCTAGCGCTACAAGCAAAGCGTTCGAAGGGCGGTCTCGTCGATCTCAACACCAAGACCTGGCTTTTGCGGTAGGCTTGCAAACCCATCGGTGATCTGACTGTCACAATCGCCAAATTCCGCGCCCAGTTCCAGATAATCATAGTAAAGCTCAGCAAAGGGCGCGTTCTCCATCACGGCGCAAAGATGGATCATCACCATGTATGCCACAGTGGTCGAATTCCAGCTGTGCGGTGAGATCATTACAGAATGCGCCCCCGCCATCGCGCCCACCTCAAGCATCGTTAGAATCCCGCCAGCACCGGTCACATCGGGATTGAGCACATCCGCCGCACGGTGGTGGAGCACGTCGCGGTAGTGCCTGACGCCGGATTGCCGTTCACCCGTGGTGATGCGGATATCTGTCCGAGACCGAAATTCCGCGAGGGCAGGGATGTTGTCGCCCGCAACAGGCTCTTCAATCCAATAGGGTCTGTAAGGTGCAAAGGCGCGCGCGGCTTGCAGCGCATAGCGCGGATCTTTTTGAACAGCGAAGTCGAGCATCATGTCGGCCTCATCGCCGAGCGCTTCGCGCGTCAGCCGCACAGCTTGATGCGCGCGTTCAAGGTTTGGTTGCCTAAGGGGGTAGATCTTCACCGCCCGGTAGCCTTCGTCGCGCATCCGAGCGCAGCGCTCCGCAATGGCCTCAGGTGTTTGTTTTGGGCTGTCCCAGGCATTGGCGTAGATCGCGATGTGATCCTTCACCGCACCCCCGAGCAGCGCGTGCAGGGGCAATCCGGCCTGTTTCGCGGTCAGATCCCAAAGCGCGATCTCAAGCGCGCTGACCGCCGCTGCGTAATCAATGCTGGGATGCTTTGTGGCCATTGGGCTTGCGATTTTGCTCAAGAACGCGCGGGGGGAGGCGTGGGCAAGCGCTTTGAGATCCTCCGCGAGGTTGAGAATGATGTGCTTGCAAGCCTCTTCGCGATAGGTCAGCGCATAGGCCTCGCCCCATCCAATGAGACCGTCAGAGGTTTCCAGTTTGACAAGTATGGTGATCTGACCGCGTGACCAACCGTCAGAGCTTGGACGAGGGGCGACAAGAAACGGGGTAACAGCGGCGATTTTCACCACACCAGCCTAAACAGGTCTTTTCGGTTCTCGCAACCTGTTCTGCCTCAGGTCACAGGCCCCAATTCTGCAGTCCCGCCTGTTTCAGACGTCTCAGGCAACCCTATCAAAGCATCACGCGCTAGGCGTCTCCGCGGTCAGGCTTTTCCCTTGCAAACAGATGCTGAGCGTCGCCTCTGGCAACAGACCCAATGCCTCGAACAGAGTGAGGAAATCAATGTGGTTGTAGCCTTCAACGATCTTGCCATCTTCGATACGCGCCAACACTTGGCCTGTATGATAAATCGTCTTGCCGCTTGACCGTGCTTCATGGGTCATTGCGATCAAGGCGGTGATCCAGTCTCCGTCCTCAAAGCTGTGTTTAATCTCCACCTTGCGGACACGAACATGCGCCAAAAGCGCGGTTACGAACGGTTTGAACTCTTCGGGGCCGACTTGTGGTGTCTCCCTCAGGCCTTCGACACGCGTTGAGGGTTGAAGCATCTTGTCAATCGTATCGAGTTTTTCTTCAATCCAAAGGTCTTGAAACCAAGTTTCCAGCACGGACAATTTGTTCACGTGACGCCTCCTCATTCTGCGGTTTGAGGCCACAATAGGGGTTCGACAGTGCATTGAGAAGAAAAGTGCAGGCTTCTGTTGCCAGGTGCCTGCGAACCCCGCCAGCCCTGGCTAGAGGACTGGGCTTAAGTTTTCGGCTTTACGCACCGCATTAAGCGGCGAGTGCTGCCGGAGCATTATTGTCGTTGGCAATTATGCTTAGTGAACCGATAACGGTGGTATCTCACCGGGACAAAGCATTCCCCTTTACACGTTCGTCGATCCTGTTTCGGCCCCATGATCCTCCAACGATGGATATGGTGGAGCCGCCGGGTACCGCCCCCGGGTCCGATCCGCTTATTACGAGCGCGTTTATGCCCATAGTCCCCGAGGGAACATGTCGAATATAAACACGTTGCCGCACTTTGCAAAGATTGGATGCATTGTGGTGCAACGCGTTCTCGATCAACGCTGACGTGTCGGAGGGATCAAACTCAAGAGGCCGTCCCGCAGCACTCTGAAAAATGGGCGCCTGCGCCTCGCCTTTGGTGCTTGAACAGGCTTTGCTGTAGGACCCTCTGATTTGAAGATCGGAAAAAGGCACCCAAGGATCAGGGGTGTTTCATAGTCGCGATGTGGCATGGGGCATCCTTTCGGCATCTCGTCATGCCTCTCTTTTGCGGGGGAACCGCACCGCGCTCCACGGCTGTGACCCGCCGCAACCATCTCAACCCGTAAGTGACCCGTAAGTGGCTTGGCAAAGCATGCACCGCTGTCGCATCATGGATGCGTTGAAAGGACAGGCGACACCGTCATGGCCACCAAGCAGTCTCTCTTTGCGCAAAAGCTCAAATCCTGGCGGACAAGCCACGGAGAGAACGGGCGCGTGACGCAAGAAGGGCTGGCAGAGATCTCGGGGATAAGTGTCGAGGCTGTCAGCAAGTATGAACGTTCTGTATCGTTCATACGCGGCGATCTGGAACACCGCCTCGCGGACCGCCTGGGATGGCTGCGCAGTGAGATCGTTGCCTGCCGAGAGGATTGGG
>CAKZYL010000179.1 GCA_937884705.1 uncultured Roseovarius sp.
TGGGCGGAAACTATGGTTTGCGAGGGGCATATGCAAGGTGGGAAAGGGTGTCGGTATCGCGTCTCTATCGAGTCCTTGGACCAGAACGCCGTGCCAAACGTTACAATCGTGCCCGAACGCGGATTGAGGGGGCATGATCAACATCTGAGCACGTGCCAGAAACAAGATCAGACCCACCCGTAAAGGCGGATCTGAAAAATGCGCAAACCATGCGATAGACGTGGTGCTAATCTATTCAGCAACCAGAGGCGCTGCTTCGTCGTCGGTCTCACCAAAGCCCTTCGGCACCGAGATGTCCGGCAGATTAGCGGCGCGTTTTTGCTGGGCGCGACCGATCACGACGCGGCTGATCTCGGTGGTACCGTCCACGATCCGCAGCATCTGTGCCAGGCGCGAGAGGCGGTCCATGCCGTAGGGCTGCAAGAGGCCCATGCCGCCCAGAACCTGCGTGCAGGTGTTGGCCGCCTTTACCGCCGCATCGGGGACAAAACGTTTGGCGTGGGCGGCCATGAGCGGGCCCTCGGGGGTGCCCAGCGCCTCAGCCGCTTTGCGGTAGAGCAGTTTGGAGGCCTCAAGATCGGTGGCCACCTCGCCCAGCATCCACTGAATGCCGTCAAGCTCGATGTTCTTGCCGCCAAACATCTTGCGGTTCTTGGAGTAGGACAGCGCGGTGTCGAGCGCCGATTGCATGAGGCCGCAGCAGCCCGACGCGATGGAAACGCGGGCGATGTCGATGGCCATCAGCGAGCCCTGGAACCCCTGGCCGATGGGCAGGATGATGTTGTCTTCGCTCACGACCACGTTGTCGAGATACATCTCGGACATAGGCAGGAAGTTGTAGGAGGGCGTCTCGTAGAGCGGGCCGAAGCTGATGCCCGGCGCGTCAGCAGGAATGGCGATCATGGCCATGTCTTTGTGACCCGGGGCATCGCTGGTTTTGACGACGGTGAAATAGACATCGGCCTCGGTGGCGAGGCTGACCCAGGCTTTGGCGCCATTGATCGTCCAGGTGCCATCCCCGTTAATCTGGGCGCGGGTGTACATGGTCATCGGGTCTGAGCCCGACTGCGGCTCTGTGAGCGCGAAATTGGCCAGTTTGCGGCCCGAGGTCAGATCGCGCGCCCACCGTTGCTTGAACGCGTCTGTGCCATAGCCGCAGCCTGCAAAGGTGCAGATATTATGCATGGAGAGCGCAAATGCATAGGCGCCATCGCCCAGGCCCAGTTGTTCATAGACCTGGATGCCGTCGGCAAGCGACAGCCCCTGCCCGCCCCAGTCTTCTGGCGCGTAAAGGCCGGTCAGACCTGCAGCCCCGGCGGCATCTGAGGCCTCACGCGGCCACGTGCCAGCTCTGTTCCAGGCATCGACATTGGGTGCAATGACCGTCATGGCGTGATCATGTGCGGCGGCGAGAATGGCATCGAGTTTATCTGACATGGCGGTGTCCCTTTTCAGAAGCATACTGTCCCATCGCGCCAAAAAGAGCGGATTTGCTGCAACGCGAGAACAGGACAATGTGTAGGTTTAATTCGTATTTGAAGGCCCGTTTAAAGGCTCCCTCAAAGCCGCGCCATCTCAACAGATGACAGCGTATTATCCAAAAGTGACAAAATCACCGAGCTTCTGCCCGACGCCGACGGTACACACTGGGGGTATGCCCCGTCCATCTTTGGAACGCTTTGTGGAAATTGGCCGCGGACGAAAACCCGAGATCCTGAGCGATCGCTTCGATGCTCATACGATCTGATTGCAGGTTGCGGATGGCAATGTCGCGGCGCAGCGCGTCTTTTATCGCCTGAAAGGATGTGCCGTCTGCCTCGAGCCGGCGCATCAGGGTCCGGGGGGTCATATTCATGGCGCGCGCCGCGCTTGAGAGATTGGCCGTCTCCCACGCGTTTTGACTGAGGTAACTGCGCACGCGCAAGGATTGGGTGTGTTCGCTGGAGCGCGTGAAAATCCAGTCTCGCGGTGCGTTTTCCAAGAAGCGCCCGAGGTCAGTCGCGCTGCGCGTGTGCACGGGCGTCAAGACGCTGCGGTTGAATGTCAGAGAGGTTAGAGGGCTGCCGAAGTGCACAGGCGCCGGAAAAATGACAGCATAGTCTTCGTGAAAAACCGGGCGGTCAAAGCAAAAGTCTACGGCCTGAACGGGCACCTCGTATCTGGCCAACCATGACATCAGCCCATGGGCCAGTTTCAGGATCAGCATATGCCCAAACCGTTGAGGCTGCGCGTGACCCAAAGGTGCCAGCCGAAGAACCAAGGCATCGTCTGTGTCCATCAAGTCAAATTGGTAATCATCCAGCAGCAGGTTCCAAAATGTGCAGAAGCGATAGAGCCCCGAGGACAGCGATGTGGCCTCTCGCACTGAAGTCAGCAGGTGCTGCAGCGCGCGCGGCCGGATCGGACGCGACCAGAGGCCCATCATTTCATCGCCGGTTTCAACGGCAGCCAATTGATACAGCCGCACGATTTGGTCGAGCGTCACCCGACCTTGATCAGAGGCCGCCTCCGCGACGAGGTCGGCGCTCTCCAAAAATGAGAGAAACTGAGCGTCAGAACAAAGCGGGCGCAGCGCCGTCAACCAATCCGCGATGAAGTGGCTGGATACCGTGGAATAGAGCGTGGGCGTTGCATCGGTCATCTTGCGTGCGACGCTAACACCAAGTGTTCCAAGATGGCGATGATGATGTTGAATTTTGCGCGCGCAGGACGGCCGGTTAACAAGCGCCCCACGCACTGGTTTGAATCTCAGAAGAATGACGGCTCAGCCGTAGGGTTGTCCCTCTCAGCAGGAGGCGACGTTCAACACACGAGATATCGCCAGGGTGGAACGCCCAAGCGTTTCACGCCGGGGCAAATTCCGTACTTTCGAGAAGATCAGAAGTCGAAACGGACCCCGACATTCAACGCTGTTCGGCTCAGATCATCCGAGACCAGCGCCGCACCCCCGGGCGATACCCGTGTGCCTTGAACATCATAGGCCTGAATGTAACGAACATCGCCGAAAATGGACGTGTTTGCTCCGACTTCATAGCTTACGCCCGCGATCAGCTGAGCTGCAAAAACCTCATCGTTGCCAGTGATCACGACGCCCGGTCCGTAGATCAGATCAATATCCACAAAGCCCACACCGATGCCGCCACCCAAGTAGGGCGTCAGTTTGCTGCCCGTGTCGAAATCGATAAAGCCGTTCACGAGAAGAAACGTCGCGGACACATCACCTCCGACGTTGACTTCAAAACCCGGGCCATTGCCCGTGAAGTTCAGGGCGTCGATGTCATTTTCACCAAAGGACAGCTCCACCTCACCGCGAAATCCCACGCTCGATCCAGAGGGGGCGAATTTCAGGCCCACGGACCCGCCGATATTGTAGCCATCCTCAAAGTCGGAGAAGACGGATTGCGGGGCGCCTCCGATCACGCCGGCAAAGTTTGCGTTATCCGCAAACGTGTACCCTGCGAAGCCTTGTACATAGAGATCCTGAGCCACTGCAGGCGTTGCAAGGGCGAGCGCCAGGCTGGTCCCGGCTAAGAGAATGGGTTTCGGCGTTTTCATCACTGCCTACCTTCTGAGCAAGTTTCATTTCCAGCTCCGGGATATGGCGCGCATGAGAAGAGCTCAAAACACTCTCGGTCACCTTAGTTTGAGGGTTGGTTATCGAATAAAATCGCGCCTCGGCATGAAACAGTACGCATTTCGCGCGCACCGACGGAAACCACTGCGCCTACCTGTTTTTTAAGCCAATTAAGATCGCGACATTTCACGGCAGTTCACCGTCCTGTTCTCCCGACCCAAATTTGCGTCACGCGTCCGTGCGCGTGGCCTTAGATCGCTTGTGTTAATTCCCAGGGCGAAAGGCGCGCTCAGACAAACCCCGCCCTACACCTCTGCGGCGAACTGGGGCATAACGCGGCCACGACTCAACCGATAGACCAAAGAGGACAAGACGATGCATGACATTCGTGCGATCCGAGAGAACCCTGACCAGTTTGATGCCGCCATGGCACGCCGGGGGATCTCTGGTGCGTCCTCTGAGATTTTGACGCTTGATGAGGCCCGCCGCGCGACGATCTTGAGGGCCGAGACGGCGCAGGCAGACCAGAACAAAGCCTCCAAAGAAGTGGGGGCAGCCAAGGCCAAGGGCGATGAGACCGAGTTCGAGCGTCTGCGTGCTCTGGTAGCTGAAAAGAAGGCCGAAGTGGCGGCGATGCAGGCCGAGGCCAAGGAGATGGACGCCAAGCTCACGGAGATGCTGTCGGCACTGCCCAACATCCCGCTCGATGCAGTGCCCGATGGCGCGGATGAGGATGACAATGTGGAGGTCCGCAAATGGGGCCATCCGCGCAATTTCTCCTTCGACCCGGTGGAGCACTTTGAAATCGAAGGTGTGAAGCACGGGATGGACTTTGAGACAGCCGCCAAACTCTCCGGCTCGCGCTTTGTGGTGCTCTCGGGCGGTGTGGTGCGCATTCATCGCGCGCTCGCGCAGTTCATGATCGACACGCATGTCGAAGAGAACGGCCTGACCGAGACCTGGACACCCGTGCTGGTGCGGCCAGAGATGATGTACGGCACGGGCCAGCTGCCGAAGTTCGGTGAGGACAGCTATGAGACCACCAATGGCTGGTGGCTGGTGCCGACGGCTGAGGTGACGCTGACCAACATCGTATCGGACGCGATTGTCGAGGAAAGCTATCTGCCCCGGCGCTACGTGGCGCACACGCAGTGTTTCCGCTCCGAGGCGGGCAGCGCGGGCAAAGACACCGCTGGCATGCTGCGCCAGCATCAGTTCGAGAAGGTCGAGATGGTCTCCATCACGCACCCGAGCGAGAGCCACGCCGAGCTGGATCGCATGACATCTTGCGCGCAGGGCATTCTTGAAAAGCTGGGGCTCGCGTATCGCACGGTGGTGCTATGCGTGGGCGATATGGGCTTTGGCGCGCGCCAGACCCATGACATTGAGGTCTGGCTGCCTGGGCAGAATACGTATCGCGAGATCAGCTCTTGCTCGGTCTGCGGGGATTTTCAGGCCCGGCGGATGAATGCGCGCTTCAGGCCCGAGGGCGGCGGCAAGCCTGAGTTCTTGCATACGCTGAACGGGTCCGGCCTGGCCGTGGGACGATGTCTGATTGCCGTGCTGGAGAACGGGCAGCAAGCTGATGGTTCTGTGGATCTGCCGGAAGTGCTGCATCCATATCTCGGCGGCAAGACACGGCTCGGATCTGATGGGGTTTTGGCCTAACGCTAAACGCCACAACGCGGCCCTAGAAAACGGGGCGGCGCCCTACTTTCGCGTTTATAGACGCGCGTTGTGAGCGCCCTCCCCTCGCGACTTGCATCCACGCGGGCAGACACGTTCGGCCCGCGTGACGCCTCAGTCACGTTGAAGCAAAGCCGCAAAAGTTACTGTAAGTCCTGAAATCTCGCCGACGAGATTGTTCTCAAGACGAGAACAATTTCTCAGAATTCACATTTTTGTCGCCCAAACGACCACCAAATTCAGCGCGAAGTTGCCAATGATCGGACAGGGTTGGCGTCGGGTCTTGGAAACACTTCGTTAACCATGTCTCTATTCTGAAACGGATGCGCAGACCAAAGCGCGCATCTGCCTCATGACTGACGCGCGCTGCCGCTGAGCGTCAGACAACCAACTGCCGAAGAGATTTTTTGCTGCGCGAGAGGGGGATCACTCGGGCCATGGCAACTGTGACTTTTGAAATACGTGGTGACCAAGTCGGGCGCTACGGCAATGTTTCCGGAAACGGAAACAACCAAGATCGCATTGTGACGGTGACCGATGTTGAGGCCGTGGGCGCAGCCTCAGACATTTTCACCGTGACCGTGGAACAGGTCAATTCCGGCGTGACGCAGTTTCAGAACGGTCAATTCGTCACGATCCGCGACGCGAATGGGAACATTGTCGTGCCGCGTACACTGGTACAGCCTGATATTGAACAGGGTTTCGGCGCTGGCGATGAGCATCTGATCCTGCAGCAATCCAATTTCCTGGTCGATCTTGCGGGCCTGCCCGTGGGCCCCGAAACCGTGACCTATGGCTTTGACGATGAGATCGCCGATCCTGACAAGGGCGATAATGACGGCGAGCTCGATTTTGCGGATTTCGTGTGCTTTGCCACAGGCACATTGATCACGACGCCAAACGGACTGCGAGACGTGGCGGATCTGTGTGTTGGTGATCTTGTGACGACACTGGATCACGGCGTCGTACCAGTCAAATGGATCGGTCGGCGCGCTCTTGACCTGACCCGCCCAGACACGCCCAAACCTGTTATAGTCAAAGCCGGCACATTCGGGTTGGACATGCCAAGCCAAGACACCATCCTGTCGCCAGACCACCGGATCTTTCTGCGCGATCTGGAATGCGAAATCCTATTTGGCGAAGCAGAGGTTCTGGCACCTGCGAAGGGACTTGTCGGCCTGCAGCGTATCCGCGAGATGAAAGGGAAAAAGAGCGTCGAATACGTGACGTTTCTGACCGAACACCACCAGGTGATCTTGGCCAATGGCATGCCAGCCGAAACACTCTATCCCGGCCCTGAGGCGCTGGAGCGGATCGGGTTTTTTGGCCGGGCGCAAATCATGCGGGCGGTCCCGCGTCTGAGGCATGGCGATCTGCATGCCTGTTACCCACCGGCCCGATTGCTGCTGACTGTCCGAGAAACAGAAGCCGTCGCAAGCGTGCTGAAAATCAGAGAGCAGTTTACGCGCCCGAGGCCAAGCGCCGCCCCTGTCTTCCAGCAAAGCGCAGCCCAGTGATCTCATTCCCCATTTGTAGGCACGTAATCTGATCGCAAAGTGTAGCGCTTGCGAGGGCCGGTGACGGTCCAGTTGCTTCTCCAAGTCGGCCAATCGTCCAACGCGTACACCACATCATAAATGTCCGGATCGCAGCAATGCCGCTCCCTCATCCCACCGGCATGTGCCTCAAAGCGGTGAAAAGGGCGGTGATCGTGAAATAGGACTTCGATGAGGCGGCCATCGGCGCGCCAGAGATAGCAGCGTTCGGCCTGCAAGGCGGCTGCGGTGCCAAGAGTGAGGAGGCCCGCTTCCGTGTAGATGAAACCCACGCCATCCGGGGTGAGTGTCGCGGCCCCCTCAAACCAACCAAGCGGGCCGAAGTGATCTTCGATCGCGCGCGTTAGGGTCCGCTCGCCCGCGAATTCCATCAAGCCGCGTGGCATGTCCCTGCTCCTGTCTTGCCCCTATCTGCCCATTAGGCTCACAGCACGCCCGCCCGGGATCCCTGTTCTGTGCGTCCCCAGAGGGCCCAAAACCTGAGAGGCGGCTATGGAATAGGACGGCCTGTGTCGCTGAGCGTCCAAATCTGCCCAGAGAAGTTCCCGCAAGGTCGAAGCTCGACAAAGTTGTTGTCCCGACCGCCATTGACCACGTCCAGGCACATGTTATCGCCACGGAACTCGGTGGTCATCCGGTAGCCTCCAGACACCTGCTGCAAGGTCCATAACTGCCCGCTGAAATTGCCGCACGGTCTGAGCTCTGCCCGGTTATTATCTGGGCCGCCATTGACGATGTCGAGGCACATACGCGGGCCGCGAAACTCCGTGGTCAGACGGATCGATTTGCCATCACGGGTGAGAGCCCAGAATTGGCCTGAGAAGTTACCGAAACGTTCGAGTTTGGCACGATTGTTATCCGAGCCGCCATTGACGATGTCCAAGGGGAAACCGATCCCACGAAAGTCTGTCGAAAGCCTGACATAGGTGTCAAAGGCGCTGTCTTGGGCAGCGACGGCATTGGGGAGCAAGAGGGCGATGATTAAAGCACGCAACATTGTAACACATCTCCTGTACAATTTTTGAAGCATACAGTCAGTTGAATTTGAGACCAAGGGGCATGCTGTTGCCAAAAGGGTCCATTTGGTTCCAAGACAGGTGGGACATGGCCTTGAATTCTGTGGTGTCGCGGGGCCTTGATGCGATCATGCGGGCCGCTCGAGCGCAGAAGGTTGTGAATGCATGGCTCATGCACGATCATGGGCTTTACAGACGGCGTGACATGGGCGTCGCCCGCACCGTGCCGTCAACATGGCTCCGCCTTTTCCGGGAAACACAGCTCACGCTTGGCCCAAAGAAATGGGGCATAAAAAACGTGGCCCACAAACCTAGCGCTGGACCCGTCAATCTTTCCCCACATCACATCCGATGGCTCCGAGATGGACACCATGTAAGAGCCTCGCTGGCGTGACCCCCGAAACCCGACGATACCGTCTTGCGGGTCAAAGGGTGGGATCGCCCGTTGAAGCCCGGGTGTCTGAGTGCACATAGACATGCATCAAAGCATTCAGCCGAAACCCTGAAAAGCACCTTTTGGCCGAATGCGGCGCAAGAAATCAGCGGCTCCACGCGCCCGGCCTTTACCTAAGGGCTCAGGTTGAAGACCGGACGCTTCAGCGGGCGAATTGCGTGCGCATCGTGTAGTCTTTGCGCGGGCCGGTCACGGTCCAGGTACTGCTCCAATTCGGCCAATCGTCCAAAGCGTAGACCACATCATAAATATCCGGATCGCAGTAATGCCGCTCCCCCGCCCCGCCCAAATTCGGATCAAAGCGGTGAAACGGGCGAGCGTCGTCAAAGAGCACTTGGATGAGGTCGCCCTCCTCGCGCCAGAGATAGCTGCGTTCGGCCTGCATCGTCGGCGCAGAGCCAAGGGTCAGCCTTCCGATTTCCGCGTAGATGAGACCCACACCATCAGGTGTGAGCGTGGCGGTGCCTTCAAACCGGCCGGGCGGGCCGAGGCGGTCTTCGATCACGCGCGTGACCCGCCAGTCTCCTGCGAAATCCATCAAGCCGCGTGGCATGTCCCCGCTCCTGCCTTGCCCCTATCTGCGCAGGTGTTTAAAGCACCCGCATCTGCCCATAAACTGCAAAAGCGAGCTGCCCATGATCCCCCGTTATTCCCGCCCTGACATGGTGTCCATCTGGGAGCCGGCGACGAAGTTTCGCATCTGGTACGAGATTGAGGCCCATGCCTGTGACGCGATGGCGGATTTGGGGGTGATCCCGAGAGAAAATGCCGAGGCAGTCTGGAAAGCCAAGGATGTCGAATTTGACGTGGCGCGGATCGATGAGATTGAAGCAGTGACCAAGCATGATGTGATCGCGTTTCTCACCCATTTGGCCGAACATGTGGGCAGCGATGAGGCGCGCTTTGTGCATCAGGGGATGACCAGTTCTGACGTTCTCGACACGTGTTTCAATGTGCAGCTGACGCGGGCGGCGGATATCCTGATTGCGGATCTTGAGGGGCTGCTCGCCGCGCTGAAGCGGCGCGCGTTGGAACACAAGATGACCGTCCGGATCGGGCGCAGCCATGGCATCCACGCCGAGCCCACTACGATGGGGCTGACCTTTGCGCGCTTTTACGCGGAGATAGATCGCAACCTCAGCCGGATGCGCGATGCGCGGGCAGAGATTGCCACGGGCGCGATATCCGGCGCGGTGGGAACATTCGCCAATATCGATCCGCGCGTGGAAGAGCATGTCTGCGACAAGCTGGGCCTCGTGCCCGAGCCGATTTCGACGCAGGTGATCCCGCGCGACCGGCATGCCGCGTTTTTTGCCACTTTGGGCGTGGTGGCCAGCTCCATCGAGAACATCGCCATTGAGATCCGCCACATGCAGCGCACCGAGGTTCTAGAGGGGGCTGAGTTCTTTTCTATGGGCCAAAAAGGGTCAAGCGCCATGCCGCACAAGAAAAACCCTGTGCTGACAGAAAATCTCACAGGGCTCGCCCGCATGGTGCGGTCTGCTGTTATCCCGGCGATGGAGAATGTTGCGCTCTGGCACGAGCGCGACATCTCGCACTCCTCGGTCGAACGGATGATCGGGCCTGATGCCACGATCACGCTCGATTTTGCTCTGGCGCGCCTCACAAGTGTGATCGACAAGATGCTGATCTTCCCCGAAAATATGCTGGAAAACATGAACAAGTTCCCAGGTCTGGTGATGAGCCAGCGCGTTCTTTTGGCCCTGACCCAAGCCGGGGTGAGCCGCGAAGACGCCTATACATATGTGCAGCGCAATGCGCTGAAGGTCTGGGAACACCGCACTGATTTTAAAGAAGAATTGCTAGCAGACCCGGATGTGACCGCGGCACTGAGCGCAGAAGAGATCGAGGAAAAGTTCGACCTGGATTACCACACCAAGCATGTAGACACGATCTTTGAGCGGGTGTTTGGCGAAGATTAATCCAAAAATTCAATAATTTAACATAATGTAGACGAAGGCACCCAAGAAAGTAGCGGCAACAGACACGGGAAGGGTGAGAAAAAGGTATAACCAGCCCTTCAGCATCAGCTTTGCCGTGACCAAAGCCGAGACAACGGCGAACACGCCTATGACCTCGTCGTTGTAATCGAACGGCCAAAAGCCCCAAAACAAAAGCGCCCAGATGTGTCCGAACCAAAAGGAAACGCAGACCAATAGAGCCAGGATACCAAGCGTTCGACCAATGGAAGCGGTGTCTGCCTTCATCGTTTGCTTGCGCTTTTGCTTGGTTTCATCCGCATTTGGGTAGTCTCCGATCAACTTTGGCTCAACATGGCTTTCTTTATCTGACAGTGCTGCTACTTTTCCTGCAGTTTGAATGCGCATAAACCACGGATATCACGAGGAGTGTATCAGATGAAACTGACCACCGTCGCCCGGAACACGGCTCTGTCCGCGGCCATTGTTATCGCGACCACGGCCGCGGCCTTTGCAACGTGCAACGGCAAGCAACGCATTTCCTGCGCGGAAGGCAGCATCTACGACCACAACAAAGGCACTTGCGTGTCCACGGACGTTACGGCCAGCTGACCCAAAAAAACTGTCAGAATCTGGTGGCGCGAGAGGTGTCTTTTAACCTTTGTTCACGCCTTCGGACTACGGTGGTGCCTCTAGAACGTGCGGGGCCACCATGCAATCACACCAACTTGGCAGCATTGTACCCGTTTCCGGGGCACACACGAACAGGCGCCTGACCAGGCGGCAAAAGGCGGCCATCGTGGTGCGCTACCTGCTCAATCAAGGTGCCAACGTCCCTTTGACTGAACTGCCTGATTCTTTGCAGGAAGTGCTCACCACGCAAATGGGCTCCATGCGCTACGTGGACCGCGAGACGCTCGCCGACGTCGTGGCGGAATTCGCCGAAGAAATTGAAGGAACTGGCCTGACATTTCCACGCGGGGTCGCGGGCGCTCTGACAGCGCTGGATGGCAAGATCAGCCCGCAAACGGCGTTGCGCCTGCGAAAAGAAGCGGGCGTGCGCCAGTTCGGTGATCCCTGGTCGCAGGTTTGCGAGGCCGAAGCAGAAGCGCTCAAAAACATCCTCATGTCGGAAAGTGCGGAAGTGGCGGCCATCTTGCTGTCAAAGCTCTCTGTCATGAAGGCCGCCGAGCTTTTGGGCGGTATCCCGGGCGAACGGGCGCGACGGATCGCATATGCGGTGTCGCAAACCTCGGACGCAACGCCCGAGGCGGTGGATCGCATCGGGCTCGCGCTGGCCGCGCAATTGCAAGGCGCCCCGCAAACCGCTTTTGATGAAACGCCTGATGCCCGTGTCGGTGCGATCCTTAACTTTTCTCAGGCTGCCATTCGTGATGATGTCCTGAGCGGTCTTGAAGAAACGGATGAGGATTTCGCCACCTTGGTGCGGCGCGCCATCTTCACCTTTGAGAACATTCCTGAGCGGATCAACGAGAGGGATGTGCCGACGATTTCGCGCGATGTGCCCAGAGAGGATCTGGTCACGGCTTTGACGGCCGCGCTTGCCGCAGGCGATGCGCTCGAAGTCGCAGCCACATTCTTACTCGAAAATCATTCCAACCGCATGGCGGATGCCCTGCGCGACGAAATTTCCGAGCGTGGTCAGGTGAGTGCGAAAGACGGCGAAATAGCGATGACAGAAATCATCAACAACATTCGCGCGCTTGAGACCAATGGTGAGATCAAGTTCATACTGCCCGAAGAGGAATGAGGCCGCATTCAGGGGCCATGAAAGACCCCGTGCCAGACCCGTGAAAGACCCCAGACAGACCCCATAATGCGGGCTGCAAATGACGGGTCTGACCATTGCGGTGTCGGGCATGTTCAAGATGCGCCGGATCGGTGCGTCTAGCCTGAGATCACGCGCAGTTCCGAAAAGGACCTCCCATGATCCAAGGCAATCCTTCCCTGATCAATGCCATACGTGACCGCTTTGCCCATGTGGACGCTTGCCCCTTTCAAGGCCCGCGCATTTTCTTTGAAAACGCCGGGGGTGCTCTGACCCTAAAATCGGTTGTGGAGACCTCTGGATTTTACGCTGCGATCCCGGACAATCCAGGCCGCATGAACCCAGCAGGTCAGGGCACACAAAATGTGATTGCTCAGGCCAAAGAGGATCTGAGTGTCTTCATGAATGCCTCATCGGGTCAGTTCTTTGTCGGTGAAACCGGCACTGAGCTCATCTTTCGCATGGTCCGCACCGTGGCCGTCAATCTGGCGAAAGACAGCAAGGTGATCAGCTCGTCAATTGAACATCCCGCAACGCGCAGTGCCGCAGATCGCTGGGCCGAGGTCGCAGGCCTGGAGCATGTGATTGTGCCCCACAATGATGCGACAGGGCTTGTGACGGCGGACGACTATGCCGCGGTAATGACGCCGGACATCCGCCTTGCCACCATCCTGCACGCCTCGCCTGTGACCGGTATGGGCATGGATGTGGCCGCCATAGCGCACGCGATCCGCGCGGTGTCGCCCGAGTGCTACATCATCGTGGACGGCATTCAACACGCCGCCCACGGACAGGTGGATTTGGACAGCTACGGCGTGGATGGCTATGCGATCTCGCCCTACAAGTGCTTTTCACGACACGGCTACGGGATCGCCTGGATATCTGATCGATTGACCACCCTGCCCCATGACCAACTTATGAACGCCCCGGCAGATGGCTGGGAATTTGGCACACGCGATGCCGGGTCTTACGCCACGATGTCGGATGTTGTGGCGTATTTCGACTGGCTCGGCGGTGAGGTCTCGGCAGAAGAGGATCGCCGCGCGCGGATCGAGGCCGCGGGGCGCGCCATTCATGCCTACGAATCCCACCTGACGACGGCCATGATTCATGGCACGGGCAATCTGCCCGGTTTGGCGGATATGGAGCACGTCACGATTTTGGCGGGCGAAGACAACCCGGCGCGGGAAGGATTGGTATCGGTCGTGGTCAACGGCACGCCGTCAGAAGAGGTCGTCGAGACGTTGAATGCCCAAGGGATCCGGACCCATACGCGCAAGGCCGACCACTATAGCGGCAATGTGCTGACGCCGTTGGGATTGAGCGATTGCGTGCGCATATCGCTCTGCCATTACAATACCGAGGGCGAGGTGGCACAGCTTCTGGGGGCGATCAAAGCGATGGACAAGGCGGGTTAACCGCCGCTGCTCATACTCAGGATCTCATCCACCCACGTCGGCACGATCAGCGACGCTTTTCCCAGGCGACACTCATGAAAATCCTGTGATGCGGCAGACGGCTCGAGGTTCAGCTCGACCGTATGCGCGCCCATCTCCCGCGCCATTTGGCCAAAGGCGGCGGCCGGATAGACCTGACCGGAGGTGCCGATCGCCGCAAAAAGATCCGCCTCTGCGAGGGCCTCTTCTGTCTTATCGGGGTGGTAGGGAAACTCCCCGAACCAGACCACATCCGGGCGTGTAGCGGCTGTCCCGCAGGAGGGGCACGGATCATCGGGAGACATCACCAGAGGCGCCTCCCATCTGTCACCACAAGCTTGGCACAGCGCACCTGCAAGTTCCCCATGCATATGAAGCACGTGTCTGCTGCCTGCCTTTTCATGCAATCCGTCGACATTTTGCGTGATGAGCAGAACTTCGCCCTTGTGCTCAGCCTCAAGCCGGGCCAGCGCATCGTGCGCCGGATTGGGGGTCGCGTCCGCCGCCTGCGCCCGCCGGGCATTGTAAAACCCATGCACAAGCTGGGGATTGCGCGCGAACCCTTCGGGCGTGGCCACATCTTCGATGGCGTGCTGCGCCCATAACCCGCCTTCGTCGCGAAACGTGCCAAGACCGCTTTCGGCGGAAATCCCCGCACCTGTCAGGATGACGATCTTTTCCATGTGCTCTCCTTGCCGTAAGGCTTGGCTATGACACGACGCATTCTCTTTGTCTGCCTTGGCAATATATGCCGCTCGCCCACAGCCGAAGGGGTTTTTCGCAGCATGGCGCCTGATATGGAAACCGACAGCTGTGGAACAGCCGCCTGGCACGTGGGAAAACCACCCTACGGGCCAATGCAGGTGGCTGCGGGGCAAAAAGGATACAACCTGTCAGATCTGCGCGCCCGTCAGATCGATCTGTCGGACTTTGACACCTTTGATCTGATCATCGCCATGGACGCACAGAACAAGGCCGAGATCGAAGCGCTGCGGCCTGAGGGAAATGGAACGCCCGTGCGCGTGTTCACCGAGTTTGCCCCCGAGACAGGGATGGATCATGTGCCGGACCCCTACTACACCCGGGATTTTGCCGGGGCAGTGCGGCTCATCGAGTCGGCGGCAACGGGTTTAAAACGACATCTCGATCTGCAGTGAGCCGCAGTCTTTGAAAGACTGCGGACCGAAATCTTTCAAAGATTTCGGCGCCCTCATCCGCCGTCGCGGGAGGCACGTTCTTCGTCGATCACCTCTTGCGGGAACTGGCTCATGAAACAGCAGCACACCCCCTGATCGATCATCGTGCGCGGGCCGTTGGGATGCGCAATGTGTTTGTAAACGCCGTGACTGTGCCCGTGATGGTGGTGGTGGTGACCGTGCCCATGATCATGACTGTGCCCGTGATCGTGCTCGTGCTCTTGCTCGTAGCTATGATCGTGATCATGCGCCGTGCCCGCTTCATCATCCAGCGGATCGCGGAATTCTGCGTGGTGATGATGCACGTCCACTTCCCCTTTGGCCAAGCGCTCCTGAAATGAGGCCATAAGATCCACGCTGTCCGAAAGGCTACCGGCCTGCGCCTCTTTGATCCGCGCAATGAACGTATCAAGCACATGATCTTGGTCTGCGAGGTAGTGGGCCTTGTAAAACCGCACATCCGGCGCGGTTTCGGCCACGCGATCGACATAGGCATAGATGCGATCAATGAGGCGCCCCGAGAACAGGAAATAAGGCGCCACGACGATTTTCTTGTAGCCGAGCTTCAACGCCATTTCGAGGCCGCGGCCAACGGAGGGAAAGGTGACCCCGGAATAAACCGTCTCGGACCAGCCAAAGCCCAGATTTTCGGTGACGATCCGGGTCAGGCGGGCGGCCTCGGCATTGGCCAGCGTGTCCGACGTGCCACGGCCCACCACGACCAGCATCGTGTCGTAAAGATCGCCGTCATGAACGTGGTCAACACCCAGTGCCTGCAAGATGCGCGCCTCAAACGCCGCGATCATCTGCTCATGCAGGCCCAGTTCGCGGCCGTAGCGGACGGTTAACCGCGGGTTTTTCTCGCCATAGGTTGTCAGCACGGAAGGGATGTCATTCTTGGCGTGGGTGGCGGCAAAGAGCATGCCGGGCACCGCGACAATCTCGGTGACGCCCGCGTCGCGCAAACGATCCAGTCCCATGTGAATGTTGGGCGCAGAATACTCCAGAAAGCCGTACTCCACAGGCAAATCGGGATAGCGTGCGCGCAGGCCCTTGGCCAGCAGCGCAAACTCTTCTTCCGCTGATTTGGCGCGGCTGCCGTGGCCGCAAATCATAATGCCCGTTTTCGTCATGCTGGCCCCCTCCTGAGAACGCGTGAGAACTTGCCGGTGTGAAACGCGCCAATTGATAAGCTGCGCCCGCGCCTTAGATTGCAGGACGTAAAGGAGAGCACAATGGGTAAAGTTCTGATCGCTGCCGCTGTCGTTGTCACAGCCGCTGCTGTCGTCGGGGGCGCACGCGTCTGGGCGTCTCAGGATGTAGAGACACCGGCCTATCAGGTGGAGGCCGCTCAAGGGGCTTTTGAAGTGCGCCAGTACCCAGCGATGGTGGCTGCACAGGTGGATCGGCAGGGGGATCGCGGGGCCGCCGTACGCGCTGCGTTTTCGCCGCTTGCGGGCTATATTTTCGCCAAAGATCGCCCAGGTGAGAAGATCGCCATGACTGCGCCGGTCACGCAGGAGCCTGATGACAACGGATGGACCGTGTCCTTTATCATGCCCGAGGGGCGGACCTTGGCGGATTTGCCGACGCCCGCAGGCGATGTGACACTCGTGGACATTCCTCCGCGACGCATGGCGGCGATGTCGTTTTCGGGCAGGTGGACCGATGCAAGGTTCCAACAGCATTCCGACCAGTTGCTGGCATGGGTCACGGCGCAAGGGCTGACCACCATCGGCGATGTGGAGTTTGCCTATTACAATGACCCGTTCACGCCTGCCTTCATGCGCCGCAATGAGGTGATGGTGGAGATCTCTTCGCGCCAGTGAGTGCCCCGTGAGGACTGCCGGTGGCGGGGTGAACCCCGCTCTACAGGCTCGCGTAGGCTGCGCGATACGCGTCGAGGTTTTCGCGGGTGTATTCAGAATAGTCGAAATCGAGCGTCGAGGTGATCTCGGACACCATGCTCCACATGGTTTCGCGCAGAAGAGAGGCGCATTTCATCGCGTCATAGCTTTGCCAGAGCATGTCTGTGGGCGGCACCCCGAAATACTGAGACAGCATATCTGCTTCTGCGGCGCGTGGCAGACCGGCATTGGTGGCCAGCCCCCCAAGGTCAAAAAGTGGCGAGCCAAGCCCGCCATATTCCCAGTCGATGAGCCAGAACCGATCCGTGCCACGCAGAATGTTGGCCGGCAGCAGATCATTATGGGTCAGCATGATGGAGACCGGACCGACACGCGCCTCCAAGGCTGCGGCCTCCTCGAGCAGCCCATCAAGCACCGCGTGATGGGCTGAGCCGTTGGCCGAGAGATACCCTGCATAGCTGCGCAGAATGTGAAACACCCAAAAGCTGAGCACCGGGCCTCGCACCGCGGCCGTTCCTTGCACATGGAGCGTCTTGAGCATGTCCACCGCAGCGCGCAAGGTCGCGGGATCATGCAGGTCATCTCCGGTAAGCGGCGCGGCATCGACGTAGGTGAGCACCAAAACGCCGGGCTCTGAATGGATGACCGCAGGCGCCAGGCCAATTTCATGGGCCGTGCGGCTCAGCGACAGTTCATTCCAGCGGGCGACCATGTGTTCGGGAATGTCATTGCCCAGCCGCACCACGTAATCCTGATCCTGATCCGTCAGTCGGACGTTGTGGTTGGTGATGCCGCCTTCGAGGGTGCGGGCATCTTTGGGCGCGGTGAAACACGCAAGTGAGAGCGCTTTTTGCAGGGCTGCGTCGGGTGTTGTCATTGGCGGAGTGTAGTGCGGTGTCTTTGCCAGACGCAAGCGGCGGCTCGCCCCTCCCTCCGGTTGGGTCTCGCGGGCTTGCGGGACTTGCCCGGCGTCTGATGGAGGGGGCGCGAGGCCGAATCGACCCTTCACGACTTTATTTCGATAAATTCGAAACTGCGAAAACCCGTTGCGCTTTCAAACCCCGTCATAATAGGCTCCGCGCGGGAGTGTAACGCATTGGCCTCGTGCGACGAAAATTTCATTTGATCAAGATGCTCACGGGCCATTAACCTGCATGCGGGTGACAAAATGCGTCAACAACACCCAATACAACAGGGAGAAAACAAACATGGCACTTATCAAAGGCGGTATGCTTGACCGCCGTGGATTTCTGAAAACCACAGCGGCCACCGCCGTTGCAGCAACACTGCCTCTGGGCGGTGCAGCGATTGCCGCGCCAAAACGCGGCGGCCATATTCGTGTGGGCAAAGGCCACGGGCAAACAACAGACACGCTGAACCCAGGCACATGGGAAAACGGCTTTACCATCGACATGGCGTTTGCCATTCATGGCTACCTCGTAGAAGTCGGGCCAGATGGCTCCATGGTGCCAAACCTGGCCGAAAGCTGGGAGGCGTCGGCTGACGCGTCTGAATGGCGCTTCAAGCTGCGCAAGGGCGTGACCTTCCACTC
>CAKZYL010000180.1 GCA_937884705.1 uncultured Roseovarius sp.
GGCCGATCGTCTCGTCGCTTATCTTGAGCTTTTTGTGCCTCCCTAGAAGGGCGCATGGGTTCAGGTTGCAGACTGGATCGGTGTGACACCGCCCGCACTCTACCGTGAATTGGCCCGCCGGCGAACGTAAACTGATCTCTACGCATTTTGGGCGAAAATCAAACTGGCGCGTTGATCAGTCGGCGCATTCTCGCTTTCCACAACCGCACGGATGCTGGACAACTCAGCCAACAAACGCAGTTTAGGGTGACCTCATGAACGTGGAGGAAACGCAAGATGTACGCACAGGTAAATGGCGTAAAACTGTTCTTTGATGTTGAAGGCTCTTCGCTCGTTGCAGATGGCCCAACTATGAAGGAGCGCCCAACCGTCATCTTGGTCCACGGAGGACCAGGGGGCGATCATAGTGTCTACAAACCAGACTTTGGACAGCTAAGCGATATTGCGCAGATCGTTTACTACGATCATCGGGGAAACGGCAGGAGCGACATGAGCAGCTCCGAGCACTGGACACTGGATCAGTGGGCCGATGATCTGAAAGGCCTTTGCGACTATCTGGGCATTCACAAGCCTATCGTAGTTGGAGCGTCTTTTGGTGGGTTCGTCGCACAGGCTTATGCGGCGCGACACCCAGGGCACGCAGGTAAAATCGCTCTCATCAGTACATCTGCAAAGGTCGATTTCGAACAGGTTTACAAAGCCTTTGGCGCTTTGGGCGGACCCGAAGTGGAAGCGATTGCTCGGCGGTATTGGGACAATCCCACAGATGAAAGCCGTGCCGAGTATCGCGATCGGTGTGTTCCGTTTTACTCTGTCAAAGCCCAACCAAATTCGGACTGGCTGACGCGTATGATCATCAGAAATGACACAGCGTTGTGGGTTAACGGTCCAAGTCATGAGCAAGGACGAATGGATTTTCGCGAGAGCTTAAGGACCATTGAGTGCCCGGTACTCGTTATGTGCGGAGACAAGGACCCCATTATGCCAATGGCGTTTAGTGAGGTTATTGCATCTCACGTCCCCGAGGAGCAGCTGTCACTGCACTGTATTTCCGACTGCGCACACGCGATACCGGCTGATCAACCTGAACAGTTCTTTGAGATACTGAGAAGGTTCATTTGCAAGTAGTTGATTGTTGCCCGCGTCCTTTACCCATGCCGCACCTCGCAGGTGCATGTGATTTCAATTCAACTGATTTCAGTGACCACGCAGTCGGTCGAATTGGTTCATCAAGAAAACGAGTTTCACCGTTCAAAGTACCGAACCCATGGCGTGGTCATGGTGCTTCACCTATTGGGCTATGCGATCAGGAACATATCCGATACCCAGCTATGAACGCGTCCATTCCCACATTAGGCGGCATCGTCCTTTGCGAGATTTAGCCGGGGCATCCTATTGGGTATGCCCCGGCTGTATTTGCGTTAGCTGCTTTCCAACGCGGCCAGCAGCTGGCCCAGATTGTGTTCGAACATGGCGAGGTAGCTGGTGGCCGGGCCGCCACGTTCGGACAGCGCATCGGAGAACAGCTGACCGCCAATTTCCAAGCCTGTTTCATCCGCGATTTGCTGGACAAGCGCCGGGCTGGTGATGTTTTCCACGAAGAGCGCCGCAACACCATCTTCGCGGATTTGGGTGATCAAAGAGGCCAACTCTTGCGCAGACGGCTCGGCTTCGGTGTCGATCCCGATGGGTGCCACGAAGTTCATTCCATAAGCGTCCGCCAAGTACCCGAACGCATCATGAGCTGTGACAACTGTCCGGCGATCCTCTGGGAGAGCGGCCAAGCGTTGCAGCGTGTCAGCATGCAGCGCGTAGAGTGTTGAAATGTAGGAAGCCGCATTCGCCTGAAATTCCGTCGCGTGATCCGGCATCGCTTCTGACATGGCGTCAGCAATGTTCTGGACGTAGACCACGCCATTGGTCAGAGCGTTCCATGCGTGCGGGTCGATCTCGCCGTCAACGAGCACGGGTGTTACACCTTCAGTTGCGACATAGACGGTTCCGTCAGTGCCTGACTCGGCGATCAAAGTGTCCGACCAAGTCTCGAAACCCATGCCATTGACGAAGATGACATCGGCTTCCGCCACCGCGCGCGCATCCGCAACGGACGGCTGGTAAACATGTGCGTCCGCATCGGGTCCAACGATGGTTGTGACTTCGGCGTGGTCACCCACCACCTGTTCAACCATGTCGCCAAGGATCGAGAAGCTGGCGACAACTTTCATGTCGTCCGCAAATGCCGGGAAAGCCGCAAAAGCGGCAAAAAGCCCAGTGGCTAAAGTAGTTTTGAGTGTCATTGAGGTCTCTCTTTGTTTGATGTCTGCGCAAGGGTTGTTGATGTTTGGTCGGACGGTTTGCGCCACCGCCCCCCAAAACCGAGAGGTCCCAGAAGGACCGAAATCAGGAAAAACCCACCGGCTGTAAGCACGATGGCGGGGCCAGAGGGCGTTTCCGGAAAGAGATACGAAAGGGTCAGTCCGACCCAGCAGCTCGCCAACGCAAAGAAGAATGTCAGCCCAAGCTGACCCGTGATCGTGCTCGACCAATACCGTGCCGACGTTGCAGGTAGGA
>CAKZYL010000181.1 GCA_937884705.1 uncultured Roseovarius sp.
ATCGTTTGGTCGGCGCGCTGAAGATGCTTTGGAAGCAGTGCGCCCTGGCCCACGCTGTGGCCTGATAGAAATAGAAAGGTCCGTCGTAACAGACGGACCCAAAAGAAAACGCGCCCCAAAAACGGGCGCGTTTTTCTTGTTTCAGCGTTGCGCGTTAGCGCAGGTTGTGACAGCTCGCGCAGTCCTGTCGTGTATGAACGGCAGAGACCTCTGGCGCCAACACCAAATTCAAGCCAATGTCGGCATGCCCCAACGTTGCTGAGGCCAGGACAGTTGGCCCGGCGTGACAAGCAGCGCAGTCCTGTGCTGACGTCGCAATCTGTGGGACAAAGGACGTCGGCGCATTGGCGTGCCAGACCATCATCGCGGCAGCCACGAAACCCATGGCCCCGATCACCGCCCAGGTGGCCCATCCACCATCTGATCTCTCAGTTTCAAACGTAATCGCTGTCATGCGCTGTTCCCCGTTTTTGCTGGTTTGTTGTGGGCGACACTGCTGACGCCCACAACGCTTTCAAACGCTTGGTATCACTCGACGGCTGCGCGAGATGCAGCTGCGTTCTCAAACCAGTTGACGCCATTCGACAGAACCACCAGGTGGATCATCGCCGCCAAAAGGAAGAGAAACACGCCCTGTGCCACGAACACACGACGCGGGTCAAATACGAGCCAAATCTTGTAGAATTTAGACATGCATCAACCTCTCTAGAACCAAGGAGCCCAGATGTAAGTCGCAACATGGGCTACCAGACATGCAATCGCGAACGTGTACATGCCGCTCAGGTAGACCGAGTGCAGCTCCTGGGCTTGCTCGTCGGTTAGACCTGTCATCGACAGGTCGGTGTTATCAGCCATGAACTTTCCTCCGGAACGTTACGCTGACACCGCGCACCCCGCGGCTGGGACCGGAAAAGCCTGCGTGGCCCTCCGGCGTCTGCCCGCCCCATAGGGGCAGCAGCTGATGTCTCGGTTGGCCCGTCACCTTAAGCCGAGAAAATAAGTGGTGTGATCCGGTCCGCTTCCGCCCAGGCGCGGGCGATGGGGCCGCGCACGTCCAAAGAGCGCTTGCGGATCACGTGTGAGATGTACCGCTCGGTCGCGAACGGGATCGCAAGGATAAAGATCAGCGTGAAATACACGTGGAACTCCGTCGTCCGTTTACGTCCCCTCCGGGCTTCGCGCGGCAGGTTGGATGTCATGTCAGTCATGGCTGATCACTCCCAGGGTCAGTTTTTTGGGTCGCCTCTTCTCGCATTGCGGCAGGCGTTAGGGCTTTCACGGTCTCAAGCACCACTCGTTCCGCACCGCCCTTCAATGCGGCGTCCTCAGCCGCATCGCGCAGGGTTTTGGCGGCAGAGATCCGCGTGAGCACCGGGTGAGAGGCTACGATCCGGTCAAGTTCCTTCTGGGCATCTTCATCCCATGGGAAATTGCGCCTAAGCGGCGTGGGCGTGGCCGCAGCCGCATCCATTTCGGATGCAAGCGGCAGAATGTGGAAAAGTGCATCGAAAAGCCCGTTGCAGATTTCCTGTAAAAGATAGGTGGCCCCGGCATAGCCCATCATGGGGGTGCCGGTGGCGCGCCGGATGGCGGCACCTGGGAAGCTTGCCGGAATGAAGGCGGGGCTTGGCCCGTGACCGGCCTTCATCTCGGCCAGATACATTTTTTCATTGATCGACCCCATCATGATGATGGGGCGATTTTGGTTCATCAGCGCGCGCACTTCGTCATTGTTGGTCTTGGTGCCGGCACAGCGCGCCACCGCAAAGGCGCAGGGCAGACCCAGATCACCTTCGAGGTAATTGCGGATGCCCCTTGCATAGGTCTCATTCGCAACAATCCCGAAATTGGCCGTGGCAAAGAAATCCTGCGTGACCGAGCGCCACAGATCCCACACCGGTTTGATTGTGGAATGCTTTTCACGTTCTATGAAAGGCTCTGGATCAAGCTCCAAAAGCTCGCCCAGTTTGCGCAAGAACTTCGTTGTGCTGTCAACACCGATCGGGGCTTGTAGAAATGGTTTTTGCAGCACCTCGCACAAGCCACGGCCAAACTCTCGATACATGCAGACATTGACGTCCGCATTCACCAAATCCCGCATTTCCGCCAGATGCGCGCCCAAAGGCATGACCATGTTCACCTCAGCGCCGATGCCTTCAACGAGACGGCGCAACTCGTGCAGGTCAGAGGGCATGTTGAACGTGCCATACATCGGTCCAAGAATGTTGACCCGAGGCTTTGCGCCCTCAGCGCGCTTCTTCTCGCGCGGCATCTTGCCTTTGGTCATCCCGAACTCGGTGAAAAGCCAGGTCATGGATCTGTCGGCCGCTTCCCACTGATCCTCGTCAATGGTGCGCGGCAGGAAACGTTGGATGTTGGTGCCTTGCGGCGTCACCCCGCCCCCGATCATCTCGGCGATGGAGCCCGTGACAACCACTGCGGGCAAGGCCGGATCCAGCGTGCCCCAGGCCCGCTTCATCGCGCCTTCGGTGCCTTCGCGGCCCAGCTCTTCTTCGCCCAAGCCGGTCACCACAATCGGCAACTCATGGGGCGGTAACGCATCGGTGTAATGCAAGACAGACGTAACAGGCAGGTTCTCACAGCCCACCGGCCCGTCGATCACCACCTGAAGCCCCTTCACCGCGCAAAATGCGTAAACAGCACCCCAGTAGCCCCCGGCCCGATCATGATCCTGGATCAGCATGGGGCGTACCCCTCAGCACCGACGCAATACCGACGTAATACCGACAGGATACCGACGTGGGTTTTCGGGAAGGATATGAGGCCGACGAGGCGCATCAGATCATCTCCTGCGCTTTCTCGGCTTTCTTGGCTTTTTCCATTTTACGCACGTTCATTTCACGGAACTCGGGGCGCAGGTTCGGATCGCCTTCCCAAACACCGGCGGTGTCATGGCTGCCCACGCCCTCAAAGAACTCCCGCATGTGATCCATGCGCTCTTTGCCGGCGATGGCGGCGTTGATCACTTCTGCCAGACTGCCAGCACCAGCCGGCCCCATCAGCGGCCGCGCTGAGATGAGGTTCGTGAAGTAAAGCCCAGGAATCGCAAGCTGTTTTGCCTCTTGCACTACTGGTGTGGTGCCGATGGCCAGATCCGGTTTGACATCCCGCATAGCGTTGCAATCGTCTTCGAGGGATGCGCGGAAATTGACCTCCACACCTTTGGATTTCAGCCATTCGGCATCGTCCGCGGACCAGTCCGATTTGGCGCAGGCAGAGCCCACATATTTCACGTCCGCACCGCTTTCGATCAGCAGGCGGGCGACGATCAATTCACTGCCTTCATAACCGCTGAGCGTGACAGTACCCTTGATAGGTTTTGCAGAGAGCGCACCCTTGATGCCAGGCAGGAAAGTGTTCTGTGCCGCAGCCACTTTATCTGCTGCAATTCCAAAGGCATCACCGATATTCTTCAACCATGCAGCCGTGCCGTCATAGCCCACCGGCGCGCTGCCAACGATGGGCTTACCCGCCGCCTCAAACTCGCGCACCGCGGCCGTGTAGAACGGATGGATCGCTGCCACCGCACCGCAATCCAAGGCGGCATAAAGCTCTCTCCATTCACGGCATGGCACCACCGGCCCCGGCGCCAAATCCAGCGGGGCCAGCATCTGGCCAATCATCATCGGATCGGCTGGGAACATCTCGCCCAAGATCGAAACGGTTGGCAGGTCTGATGCCAGCCCTAATGGCGCCGCAACGGGTCCGGCCTTAATCTCTTCGCGCGCGTATTTCAGCATCGCGCCCGCCAGAACGTCCTTGGCCTCCGCATGGGTTGGGATACCAAACCCGGGCACGTCTATGCCCACGATGCGCACGCCGTTGATCTCATCGGGCAGCAACCGCAATGGCACGCCGGAGGCGGTCGGAACGCAGAGATTGGTCACCACGATCGCATCGTATTTATCAGGGTCCGCCAGATCGTGTACCGACTCGCGGATATCTTCAAAAAGTTTGCCAGTTACAAGGGTTTCTGAGCTGAAAGGCACGTAGCCCACAGACCGACGCGCACCGTAGAAGTGGCTCACAAAAGTCAGGCCATAGACACAGCAGGCGGATCCGGACAACACGGTTGCCACGCGTTTCATCCGCAGGCCCACACGCAAACTGCCAAAGGCGGGACACATGCTTTGGGGTTTATCGTGTGGGCCCTGCGGGTAGTCACGCGCATATTGATCGAGCATTTCGCTCTGGCCGGCCATGCGCGCGGCTAATTCCATTTCCGATCCAGAGTGGCAGCCCAGCCCAGGCTCGCCCTCTGTTACAATTTCGGCCTCCTCAGGGCGCGGCTTGCCCTTGAGCACCGGCACCTCGGCGGTGTCGTCATATGTAACCTCCTCCTGCCCCCGCAATTGGGGCGCAGCTGCAAGAGCTTCGGGGCGTGGTTTGCCCTTCAGAACCGGCACCGGAGAGGTTTCGTCATATGGGAGGTCGTCTTTCATCCTTGCTCCGGTGTTTGAAAGATATCGGCCAACAGCCCTGCAATCTGATCAGGTCGCGCACTGGCCAGAATGGCGCGCGTGATCACCAAAGTTGCTTGAGAGCCCCGGTCATGCATCATCGTAGATGACCTCCAGGCTGACTTTCGGCTTGGCGTTCTTGCCGCGCATGTCTTCATCTGTAGCGGGCACCAAATCTACGCCAGCGCCGGTCTCAGATCCGTCAAAGAGATCCAGCAATCCATCCTGAGACAGCGGTGTCGGACGCACGGGTGGTGCATCAGAGACCTGATCCGCAAGGCCTGCAAAAAGCGATCCCCACTGGCTCTTGTCGGTTCCCACAATCTGATAATTGGCTGATTTCTTGCGCAAATCATCGTCTTGCGGGATCGACGCGAGAACCGGAATATTCGCGGCTTTGGCAAAGGCATGCGCCTCGCCGGAATTGTCGTCCTTGTTGACCACAAGACCCGCAACACCCACGTTGCCGCCCAGCTTGCGGAAATACTCCACAGCAGAGCACACATTGTTGGCCACATAGAGCGACTGGAGGTCATTGGAGCCGACCAAAATCACCTTCTGCGCCATATCCCGCGCGATCGGCAGGCCGAAGCCGCCACAGACCACGTCCCCCAGGAAGTCGAGCAGAACGTAATCGAAATCCCAGTCATGAAAGCCAAGCTTTTCAAGGAGTTCGAAGCCGTGGATGATCCCGCGACCACCGCATCCGCGACCCACTTCGGGCCCACCGCGCTCCATGGCAAAGACGCCACCACGCTTGAAGCACACGTCACCGATTTTCACCTGCTCGCCCGAGAGGTTCTTCTTCGTTGATGTCTCAATAATCGTAGGACAGGCTTTGCCGCCGAAAAGCAGGCTGGTGGTATCCGACTTCGGATCGCACCCGATCAAAAGCACGCGTTTGCCCTGCTCCGCCATCATGTGGCTGAGATTGGCCAGGGTAAAGCTCTTGCCGATGCCGCCTTTGCCGTAGATCGCAATGATCTGCGTCTTCTTGGTGGGTTCGTCGGTGACCAAATCGGCGAGATCTTCATTCGCCTCATCGCGCAAACGCTGATCAAAGCTTTTCAGGTTTGGAACGTCGTCTTTCACGCGGCTTCCTTCCAGTTGAGTATCATTTTGAGGCAGGACGCATCTGTGAAGGCGGTCCTATAAGCCTTGGGTGCCTCTGAGGCGCGCGCACCATGCGTTATGAGGCCATCAAGCGAGAGCGCGCCACGTTCAACAAGTCTGCGAATTTGGGTCAGGTCGCCAGCTTCCCACTCCGCCGCGACGCGCAGGCGAACCTCTTTCATGAAGGCCAGGGGAAACTTGAAGCGCAGGTCCTGGGCATAAAACCCGGCCAGAACCACCTCGCCGCCTTTACCGATCCGACGGAAGAGATCGTCAAGAATACCTTCTGCGCCCGACGCGTCATAAACAGACATGTAGTCGCTGCGCGGATCATCATCCGGACGCATCACGGGGTAGTCATATGCGCCGCGACACCGTTGCGGATTGATGTCCCAGACCATGGGCGCGGGCGCGCCCGCTGCGATCGTCAACCGCGCCAAAAGCCGCCCCAGAACACCGTGCCCAACAATCAGGTCAGGCGGCGTTTTATAGGGCCCATGCATGGCATGATACGCGGTTGCTGCCAGAGCAAGAAGAGCACCATTCGCGCCAAGCCCCGAATCGACCTTGGTCACCCGGTTGGCTTTGGTCACCAATGTGGCCGCAGCCCCGCCAAACAATCCAAACGCATCACTGAAGCAATCGGCCCCCGGAACGAAAACGATATCGCCCGGTTTGTAGCCGGTTCCGGGGCGTACTTCGGTCACTTCACCGACCGATTCGTACCCCGGAACCAAGGGGTAGCCCATGCCAGGAAAAGGAGGCATCTTACCGGACCAAAACAATTTTTCAGTGCCAGTAGAGATTCCCGAATGGGAAATTGAGACCACGATATCACCCTCTCCCGGCGGCTTGAGCGCCAGAGTGTCCAATTGGAGATCCTCCGGACCCCGCAACAGGACAGCGAGTGTATTCATGATCGCCTCCTCTCTTGCCCGCCGCTCGCATCCGATACAGAGGCGATCTGCAACACGAGCGACGTCTTCTAGTATCGTAAGTCTAATTAGACAGAGCTATGTGTCAAGTTAACATTACACTTGACGCGCCAAGATTGCGCAAAGATCACGGCGACTTAACACAGGTTAAAACGCTGGTGACGAAGGGGCGCAGCGGCTTGGGCGTTCTGAACTCAGAAAAACCTGCCTCGGCCGCCAGTTCCATAATGCGCTCTTGTGATCGCGCTCGCCCGGTTCCCATGGCCATGGTGTAAAAGGCAAAATACACATCGCCCGCACGTTCAGGACGGGGTCCACCCGACATCGGCTCGGAAATGATAAGCCGACCGC
>CAKZYL010000182.1 GCA_937884705.1 uncultured Roseovarius sp.
TTGGTCGAAACTATTGCGGTCTCAAGAAAACTTCGTGCCAATTTGATGCCTGTCACTTGCGCGGCTGGCGTCGGGCTTGAAAGGGTCTGAGGCCCCTCTTGGATGACGCCCGGTTTTTCCTGAATGCACAGTCTTTTGCGGAAACTGACCCATCGCAAACGCAGTGCGGCATTGCCGGTATTATGCTTGGGCCACCGAATTTCGGGAAGGTGACCCATGGAAATCGCGACCATCCTTTACAGGATTGATTTCGAAACCACGGATGACACCAATAAAGAGATTGCGACCCGTGTACGGGGTGCAAACCCAAGCGGCGGCGTAGGCCTCGGCGCATTGATACTATGCAAAGCCTCTGAGCTCGGGTGCGACCTGGTTTTCACGGGTGCTTAGGCGCATTCGAGGATGCGGCAGGCGCTCTTGCTTCGGTCGCTCGTAAAGTTACCGGGCTTACTCGCAAGGCTTTGTTGCCGGTTGGGACATACCCTTAGGTTTGCTCAACGAATTGACCCATGTTGGCGTCGGCATAGGCCACAAGAGCCTTTAAAAGGTCGAGTTCATATCCTCCCTGGTCTTCTACAAGCTGCCTCGTGTGACAATCCCTTTCGCTGGCAAACTCGTTGTCCAGCCTAAAGAGTGCGGCACTTTTAGCTGCTATTGCGTTGTAAGACTGTGTCCAATCAAACCCGGGGCTTCCTGGACCGTAGTTATCGATTTCGTGATCTTCAAACTTGATTTGTGCATGAGCAGCCTTCAATGCGTTCCATGCATCTTCGACATCACTCGCTAGGGCTTGTAGCCCAGCAATCTTGAGGCAATCGATCAAATCGTCCGTTAGATATCCCACGTTCCAGAGGTATTGCTCAAAACCACCATTCATGATCTCAGCGTGAAGTCTGCTGACCGACAAAAACACTCTTTGACCTTCTGTGATCAGCGACAGATCACGAAGATCTCTCAAGTCATACGCTTGATGGTCTTCCAAGGCGTCGTAAATTTTTGACCATGTATTGACTGTGAAGAAATGTTCCCAGTAGTCATCGAAGATGTCATAAATGGGCCTGTTTTTATTGTCGTTTGGCAAAGTCTTAGCTTTAGGGAGCAGAATCGGGCGACTGAAGGGCCACCAAGCCATGCTTCAGCGCACAAACTTTTTGTGTCGGATCCGCTTTGGCTCCAATGCATCTGGCCCTAATCGGCGCTTCTTGTCTTCTTCATAGTCCTCGAAGTTGCCCTCAAACCATTCCACATGCGCCTCGCCCTCAAAGGCGAGAATATGGGTGCAGATGCGGTCGAGGAAGAAGCGGTCGTGGGAGATCACCACGGCGCAGCCTGCGAAATCGACCAAGGCGTCCTCCAATGCGCGCAGGGTTTCCACGTCGAGGTCGTTGGTTGGCTCGTCGAGGAGGAGCACGTTGCCGCCTTCTTTCAAAAGCCGCGCCATGTGCACGCGATTGCGTTCGCCGCCTGAGAGCAACGACACTTTCTTTTGCTGATCGCCGCCCTTGAAGTTGAAAGCCGAGCAATAGGCGCGGGAATTCACCTGCGCGTCGCCCAATTCAATGATCTCCGCCCCGCCAGAGATTGCTTCCCAAACGGAGTCGCCATCCTTGAGGTCATCACGGGACTGGTCGACATAAGCCAGCTGCACGGTGTCGCCGTAGGTTACATCGCCCGCATCCGGATTTTCCTGCCCTGTCAGCATCTTAAAGAGCGTCGACTTACCTGCGCCGTTGGGGCCGATCACGCCCACGATGCCGCCGGGCGGTAGGGAGAAGGTCAGATCTTCGATCAGCAGCTTGTCACCCATGGCTTTGCGCAGCCCCTCAACCTCAACGACCTTGGAGCCGAGCCGCGGGCCTGACGGGATCACGATCTGAGCGCGGGTGATCTTTTCGCGCTCGGATTGGCCTGCCAGCTCATTGTAGGCGTTGATCCGGGCCTTCTGTTTAGCCTGGCGCGCTTTCTGACCCTGGCGCATCCAGTCCAACTCCCGTTCCAGTGTCTTTTGGCGCGATTTGTCTTCGCGCGCCTCATGCGCCAGCCGCTTGGCTTTCTGCTCCAGCCATGCCGAATAGTTACCTTCGTAGGGAATGCCGCGGCCGCGGTCGAGTTCGAGGATCCATCCGGTGATGTCGTCGAGGAAATACCGGTCATGCGTGACGATCAAGATGGTACCCTTGTAGTCCATCAGGTGCTGCTGCAACCAAGCGATGGTTTCGGCGTCAAGGTGGTTGGTCGGTTCGTCCAAGAGCAACATGTCCGGCGCTTCGAGCAGCAACCGGCAAAGCGCCACGCGACGGGCCTCACCGCCCGAGAGCGTCGCGATATCTGCATCATCGGGAGGACAGCGCAGCGCCTCCATCGACACGTCAATCTGTGCGTCCAGATCCCACAGGTTTTCGGCGTCAATCTCATCCTGCAGCTTGGCCATCTCATCGGCTGTTTCATCGGAGTAGTTCATCGCCAGCTCATTGAAGCGGTCGAGCTTGCCTTTCTTTTCTGCCACGCCCAGCATCACGTTTTCCCGCACCGTGAGCGCAGGATCGAGCTTGGGTTCCTGCGGCAGGTATCCCACATGCGCGCCTTCTGCCGCCCAGGCCTCACCGGAGAATTCAGTGTCGAGGCCCGCCATGATCTTCATCAGGGTCGACTTACCCGCTCCGTTCACCCCGACAACGCCGATTTTGACGCCGGGCAGAAAGCTCAAATGTATGTTTTCAAAACATTTCTTTCCGCCGGGATAGGTCTTGGACACGCCTTGCATGTGGTAGACGAATTTCTGCGCCATAGGTGGGCTCCGCTAGATGGAAACTGAGGTTGAAGCGGTATCTAGAGGATTGGCTGGCCCGGGGCAATCAGGTCGCTTTCTGGCATGTTGATAGAGCGCTTCGACACGGGTATTGTTGCGCCACCGCAAGGGACACAGGTTTGAACCAGAGACGTGAGGCGCAAGTGCATCTCTTCCGACTTTTTGAGCGTCGAGATGCTGGTGTCCGCAGCTTGGCATGGGTCAGCCTACTGATCCTTTCAGGCTGTGCCGGTGGTATCTCCGCTCTGTCCACCACCCTGGCACCTGCGCCCAATCTCTACACGTTTGAGACTGGAGCGGAGTACCCTTCTGAGCTTGTGGCCCCGGGCCTGCGCAGCACTCAGGGTGATATCCTTTACGTCACCAACCGTGACGTTGCTGGCCAATCAGAGGCGGGCCACAGCTACGGCGCGGACAGGTCCCAATCGATGGCCTTTGGTGTGGCGGGCGTTGACTATGGCGCCGTGGCGAGTTGGGAAGAGCTTGTCACGCGGACACAGACGGCAGACTTGCAAACCACAACCAAGTTGCGGCGCACAGGCACGCGAGAGGTCGCGCGATTTCCGTCCATCCCTTTGCCGTTCGAACCCGGTGGCGGCCGGCTCCAGACAACGCGGGACGCCAATGCAGCCTATGATGCCCGGTCCAGCGCCATGCGCGCGGAAGTTTCGGCGCGAATGAAGGCCAATGGGCAGTCTCGTGTGCTGGTCTACATCCACGGGGTCGACAACGAATTTGATGATGCGATCAACACGCTGGCCACCATATGGCACTACGCCGGGCGGCAGTCTTTGCCGGTTGCGTATTCGTGGCCCGCGGGCAACGCCGGGCTTTTTGGGTATTTCCGCGATTCCGAGGCGGGCTCTTTTTCTGTCTTTCATGTAAAGGAATTCTTGCGGCTCTTGGCCTCTGTTCCTGAGGTGAATCAGATCGACATCGTGGCGCATTCGCGCGGAAATGCCGTTATGATGGAAGCCCTGCGGGAACTGATAATCGAGGCGCGTGCCGCTGGTCGTGACCCACAAAACGCGTTGAAGCTTGGCATGCTTGTCATGGCGGCTGCAGATATTGATGTGGGCGTCATGCGGCAGCGCATGGTCGCAGAGCGCGTCGGACAAGCCTTTGAGCAAATAAACATCTATGCAAATCCCGACGACCGTGCGCTCAGGCTGTCGAGCATTTTTGGCAAGGACACACGCATCGGCGGGCGTGACGCGGACAGCTTCACCCCAGAGGATTTGGCATCCTTTGAACGGATCAGGACCGTGAATACGATCTTGGTTGAAGACGCCGGTGGCAGATATGGCCATTCGTACTTCCGAGATAACCCTGCGGTTTTATCTGACATCGTTCTAGCTCTGCGGTCACGGTCTTTGCCCGGCACACCCTTTCGCCCGCTGGATAATGAGCTGGGATCGGTCGTTTGGACACTGCACCCGGATTACCCGGCAGATCCTTTGCCCGAGATGCTCGATCTTGAAAGCACCTCAAGATAGCGTGCGTCCGTAACGACGGCACACTTCGCGCACTGAGCGATATTCAGGATTTTAAAACAACGGGTTGCCCATGGGGTGTGACCTTGTAAGCCTCTTCCCACTGGGCCCGACGCGTATCACGGTCTGCCGCCGTGACATGCGGTTCGGTCACTGTCTCAAGAGCTTGCAGGACGCAGGTATAATACGTGTCCGCCGTGTCGGGCGCACCCTCCGCTTCGGCCTGGCGCAACGCTGCTCCGAGTGTCTCGGCCCAATGTGTCGCCTCCAGATGTCCGGTCTTTATCATGGTTTGAGCCAAGGCCATGATCTGCGCCTGCCAGGGGTGATCGAATGCGGGCTCTGTCACCTCATCAGGCTGGAACAAGATAGCTCTCCCACAAATCCAGTGTCACATCATCGTTCGGATTGGCCTCATCCCCCCAGAGTTCGGCCGCAGTGAAACGCACGGTGTAAAGATGCTCGCCCACGTCTTCCCCGCGTGCACCAGCATCCGGCAGCGCGTGGGACCCATGATGCGCAATCACGTCGCCCAGGCTGTCGCGAGCGTAGGCGGGCAGGCGGGTGTGCCCTTCCGTCATGTGCCTTTTGGTGCGCACCCATTGGTTCAGGACGAAGGCTGGTCCTGCGTCGATCTTGCGCTCAAAGCTGTGGTTTTTGTCGTGAATAATGGCCAAGACCTTCTCAAGAGACCGCTTAGATGCCGGATCCCCAGGCTTGGAGGCCTGACCGGAGAGCACCTCATCCATGCTGAGTTTGCCCGCCTGGATCAGCTCAATGATTTGAACATATTGCCATTTCTGGAAATACGGTTCGGTCAAATAGGCTGCGGGTGGCATCAGCTCCACGATGTGGCGGAACCAGTCAATGGTCGAGCCCGGGTCGCCGACACTCTGAACCAGTCCATACGCGCGACCTTCCCAAGCTTCGGGAAAGGCGGGTTCGTCTTCCGTCACGGTGACGGGGCCAAAACCTTGTTTGCCACCAAGATCATGAATGCTGTCCATCACGCGGCCTCTGTCTTGAGATGGCGCGCGGTCCCGATCATGGCGTTGCGGGTCACGAGTGCCGCAAGCCGCGCCTCATCCCAACCATCGGTATTCGCCGGGCGTTGTGGCACGACGAGGTATCGCAATTCCGCTGTGCTGTCCCAAACCCGGACGCCCACAGTTTCCGGCAGGTCCACCCCGAATTCGGACAGGACTTGCCTCGGTTCCCGCACCGCGCGGGCACGATAGGCTGCTGATTTGTACCAAGCGGGCGACATTCCCAAAAGCGAGAAGGGATAGCATGAGCACAAGGTGCAGACGATGAGGTGGTGCTGCGTGTCCGTGTTCTCCACGGCCTTAAGATGACCCGTGGCATCGCCGTCAAATCCGAACTCGGCAATCGCCGCCGTGGCGTCGTCCATTAGACGTGCGCGAAATGCTGGATCGACCCAAGATCGTGCCACAACCTGAGCACCGCGTTTTGGGCCGATGTGTTCTGAATAAGCCTCCACCCATGCATCAATGGTTTCTGGCGCGACGAAGCCACGCTCCACCAAAAGGCTTTCAAGTGTTTTGGTGCGCAGAGCGGGGTCAGACGGCAGATGGCTGTGCAAATGCCGGGCCAACTTGGCGGCGTCTTCGCGGTCAAAAGTTGCCATCAGATCCTCCTGCGTCGAATGAAGTCTGCGTCCAAGACGCAGCTATGTCAAAAGGAAGTGGTGGAAAACGCTGGACAACGCCTGTGGTCACGGCAAAAGGGGCATGCCATGAAGTATCACCTGCCTTTCTCACGGCCGGGACAAGTTGTCGGTTTGCTCGGGGGGTCTTTTGATCCGCCTCATGCAGGGCATGTTCATATCAGTCGCGAAGCATTGCGGCGCTTTGGATTGGATCAGGTTTGGTGGCTGGTCACACCGGGTAACCCCTTGAAAGAAAAGGGCCCCGCGCCGCTCTCAGACAGAATTGCAGCGTGCCAGGCGCTCTTGACTCATCCCCGCATGGCGGTCAGCGACTTTGAAGCACAAGCGGGGACGCGATACACCGCCGAAAGCCTCACGGCGATCCAAATCGCGCGTCCAGAAATACGGTTTGTGTGGCTCATGGGGGCCGATAACCTAGCGCAGTTTGATCACTGGAAGGGGTGGGAGACGATCCTGCAAAGGGTGCCTGTCGGTGTGCTCGCCCGACCAGGTCAACGGATTTCGGCACGAATGTCGAAAGCGGCTAGGATCTACGCACCGTTCCGGATCAAGGGCCGCGAGAGCCTGCGTCTTGGACGCTCAGATGCACCGGCGTGGTGTTTTGTAAACGTCCCGATGCGGCACATTTCATCGACCGAGCTGCGCCAAGCGGGCAATTGGTCGTGAATTGTGAATAAACGTTTGGAGAATGCGCGTCAAAACGGATTGTCCTCAACGTCGCTTCAGGCATAATCGGCATCATGTTTGGATTCACGCGCAGATTGTTTTTGGGCGGTGTTTTTGCTGGTATGGCCATGTCGGCCGACGCAAAGGCGCCAGACGTTTCTTTGAGGCCCAAAAAACGTCCTGTTGGCTTTTCTCGTCGATCGGCACCTGATGTTGGAAATCTGATCGCGTCAGCGCAGCTTGGCGGCAACGTGACGTATTGCGTTGTCGATGTGGGCAGTGGTGAAACATTGGAAAGCCACGGAGGCAGCACGGCTTTGCCCCCCGCCAGCGTGACCAAAGCGGTGACCGCGCTTTATGCGCTGCAGGCTTTGGGGCCAGGATACCGTTTTGAAACGCGTCTTTGGGCGACACGCGGGGTGTCCAACGGGATTGTCCAGGGTGATCTGGTGTTGGCCGGTGGCGGCGATCCGACTTTGGATACCAACGCTTTGGCGACCCTTGCCTCGAAGTTGAAACAAGCCGGTATCCGCGAAGTGCGCGGCAAACTGCGCGTTTGGGGTGGGGCGCTGCCCTTTGAGCGCATTTTGGATGACAATCAACCCGAACATGTCAGCTACAACCCGGCCATTTCGGGGCTAAGTCTGAACTTCAATCGCGTGCATTTCGAGTGGAAACGCGTGGGCGGTGATTACACTGTTGCGATGGACGCGCGCTCAAACAAGTACCGCCCTGATGTGCGCGTGGCGCGCATCTCTGTCGCGCCACGATCGCAGCCTGTCTATACCTATACCGACAAAGGCGATCACGACAGCTGGACCGTGGCCCGAGACGCGCTGGGCAATGGCGGCGCGCGGTGGTTGCCGGTGCGCAAACCCGACGCGTATGCTGCCGAGGTTTTCGCCACCTTTGCCCGTGCACAGGGGATCCAGCTCAAGATCGGATCGCCTCTGGCCTCTGCCCCAAGCGGTGAAGTTGTCGCGAGCCACGCCAGTCAGGCGTTAACTAAGATTTTGCAGGGCATGCTGAAGTTCTCTAACAACCTCACTGCGGAGCTGGTGGGCATGACGGCCACAGCACGCTTGCAAGGCCAACCCCGCACTCTCAGCCAATCCGCACGCGCGATGAGCGCATGGGCCAGCGAAAACCTAGGTATGACGGGTGCCAAGCTGGTCGATCATTCAGGTCTGAATGAGACATCCCGATTGACCGCAGAGGCGATGGCACAGGCATTGGCACGCGTGTATGGGCGGGGGGATTTGAAGCCCATCCTGAAAGATTTCCCGATGCGCCACAAAAACGGCAAGGTCAATGGCGGCCACCCCGTAAAGGTCGCCGCAAAAACGGGCACACTTTACTTTGTAAGCTCTTTGGCGGGTTACATGTCAACGCGTCGCGGCAAAGACATGGCCTTTGCTATTTTCACGGCCAATAGCGGTTTGCGCGCAAGCTATGATCCGACATCCGGTCAGCGTCCTCAAGGATCACGGGGTTGGAACAGGCGATCCAAGGTCTTGCAGCAACAGCTTATCGAGCGCTGGGATCGCTACTACAGCGGTTGATTTGTAAATAATGTCAATGCTTTATGCGAAACTCCCGAGTGCAGTCGGGATGTCTAGTTCCCGTCAGAGTGCCTGCGCGCCGCCAGAACGTTCCGGTTCAGCCGCTGTGCGACCAGTTTTGTGAGAAACAAACCCAATGCGGGTTCTTTGATCACCATTTCTTTCAGACGCGCCTCTGAAAGGGCGAAAACCACGCAATCCGTTTTGCACACAGCCGTAGCTGTTCGGCTTTTGTCGACGAGGAACGGCCCAACTTCTCCGAATATCATCTGAGGTCCGAGCGAAACGCCCAGCTCCGTGAACTCGATCGTACCTTCGGACAAAAGGTAGATTGTCTCTGCCCTGTCGCCAAGTTTGAAAACCGTTGTCCCGCTTGGGATCGCATAGCGTGTCATGAAGGGTATCAGTTTTTCGATCTTTGGTTCATGTTCCAATGCGTTGCGAACAGTTTGGATCAGCTTGAGATGCTGAAAAATCCTCAGCGCATTCAGCGGCAGCAGTGCCACGTGAAGGACAAAAATGGGCAGATTCTCTGCCGCAAGCCCGTAGACGACGAATGCGATATTCGAGGCGATCGCAATGGCCCGGAGTGGCAAGATAGCCTTCATGAAAAACGCAGCAAACACCAAGGCAGACGCCAGCCAAAGCGCCATTTCGGTCCAGAATGCATAGTCCATCATGGATGTTGTCGCCTAAGGTGTGTTTGGGTCGATAGAGCGCACAAGTAAAATCCACGGCGCTAAACCCGCCGGTTACGTCATCAAAAAAGCAAGCGTTAATGTTACCCTAATACCGGTGCATCCATCACCAAACAAGTTGTTGTTCCGGTCGCGTAAAGTCGCCCGTCGCTTGGATCGCGGATTTCGCCATGCCCAACAATTGTGCTGTGGCCTGTGTGATCGACAAAAGCCGTGGCTTCTACACGCTGCCCAACCTTGAGGCCGCGCGTGATATTCACCTTATATTCCAAGGTGGTATAGATGCGGCCTTTTGGCACTTTCGTCATCACCGCACATCCCATCACGCTGTCAAGCAACGCGCCGTACCACCCGCCATGCACCCCGCTCATCGGGTTGGTTGCGTTGAAATGCGGCACCCCTTCAAACGTCACCTGACCGTCGGCCACATCAATGAGGCGAAAGTTCAAGGTCTCAGCCATTGGCGCCCCCGACAGCTTACCCGCCAGTTGGTCTTGCATGAACTCCAGCCCTGAGCGGCCGCTGAAATCTTCCGGCGTCGGCATGTCTTCGGGGGATTGCGCAAAAAAGGGGGGCATATTGTCTGTCCTTTGACCGCATTCCAAACCCGTTTTTCATGAAAAAGCCCCGGTGTGAAGAACCACACCGGGGAGAGGGGAGATACAGATTGCGTTTTGATCAGGCGACTTCGCGCAGCGCGACTTGCGGTCGAATGCCCAAAGCAAGGCATATGTCACGCGTCATTTCTGGTTTGTTGAGCGTATAGAAATGCAAATGTTCAACGCCGCCATCCACAAGGTTTGAACAGAGCTCCGTGGCAACCGCGGTGGCCAGGAGATCCTCACGACCGTCGCGCTTTGCTTTGGAAAACGCGTCACACAGCCATGCCGGGATCTTGGTGCCGCAAGCCTTTGCAAATCTCTGTGCGCCATCCCAGTTCTCAATGGGCAGAATACCGGGGATGATCGGGGCGTTTATCCCTGCATCGGCGCAGGCATCGCGAAACCGGAAGAATGTGTCAGCCTCAAAGAAGAATTGCGTAATGGCCTCGTGCGCGCCCGCATCTATTTTGCGCTTGAGCCAGTCAATATTGGCTTTCGCAGATGCCGCTTCGGGGTGCACCTCCGGGTAGGCACCTACGCGGATGGTGAACGTATTCATATCGGCGAGTGCGGAAATCAGTTCGCAGGCGTTTTCAAAGCCGTCCGGATGCGGCGTAAACGATGTCTCATTCTTCGGTGGATCTCCGCGCAGCGCGACAATTTCTTGGACCCCGGCTTCGGCAAATTCGGATGCGATGTTGAGTGTTTCCTCGCGGCTGGCGTCCACGCAAGTGAGGTGCGCAGCGACATTGAGGCCGGCAGACCCGTTGAGTGCCTTCACCGCGTCCCGTGTCAGGTCACGGGTCGTGCCGCCCGCGCCATATGTCACTGACACAAATCTAGGATCCAAACAGGCAAGCGATTGCACGGTGTCCCACAGTTTGAACGATGCTTCGAGCGACCGGGGCGGGTAAAACTCAAAAGAAACGGACGGTGTCATGGCGCATTCCCTCATTGAAAAAGCTCATGCCGTTTTGACAACCGAGCAAAAATGAAGCAACTTCATAAAACTCATGGTTTGAATGAGTAATACTAATATTCTCTTCGCCGAGCGCTGAGCCATATGCACATCGATTTTCGCCATCTTCGCACCATTCGCGCCATACACCTGGCGGGCGGCTTGGCGAAGGCAGCTGATGTGCTGAACATAACGCAGTCCGCCCTCAGCCATCAAATCAAGGGGTTGGAAGATCAGGCTGGGGTAGAGCTCTTTGTGCGGCGGTCCAAACCGCTTAGGCTTTCTGCGGCGGGCAAGCGGCTTCTGCGGGTGGCTGAAAAAGTGTTGCCAGAAATCGAAGCCTTGGAAGCGGAATTTGACGGGTTGAGACAGGGCAGCGCAGGGCGTTTGCACATTGCAATTGAGTGTCATGCCTGCTTTGAATGGCTGTTTCCGGTGTTGGAACGGTTCCGGCAAAGCTGGGGCGATGTCGATGTCGACATCCGGCCGGGCCTTGCCTTTGATGCGCTCCCCGCCTTGCAAAAGGAAGAGGTGGATCTGGTGGTGTCTTCCGATCCGGAGAACCTACACGGTGTTGAATTTAAACCGCTTTTTGACTACGAACCCTTGTTTGTCGCAGCCGCGTCGCACCCTCTTGCCAAGAAACCTTATGTTGAGGCTGAGGATCTTCGCAATGAGACGCTGATCACGTATCCCGTGGATCGCGCGCGGCTTGATGTGTTCACAGAGCTGCTTATGCCGGCCAAGGTAGAGCCGCGCGCTGTGCGACAGGTCGAATTGACCGCTGTCATCTTGCTTCTGGTCGCGTCAAATCGCGGTGTGGCTGTTATGCCCGATTGGGTGTTACGCGAACAAAGAACGCATTCCGGATACATCACGCGGCCGATCACGCAACATGGCGTGACCAAGCGGCTTTATGCCGCGATCCGATCGGAAGACGAAGATAAACCCTTTATGGCCCATCTTTTGAGATTGGCGCGGGAAATTCCCGTCAAGCTGCAACGGCCGCTGACGCCAATGCCATAAGCCATGCCAGACACTGCGCGTTTCTTAACTTGAGTGGTGTTCACGAAACCTTTTCTGTCTCATGATTGACTGTCCCTTGTTCTGAACACCCTTGATCGCTACGTTGGCGAGTGTTGTTGTGAGGAAACCAATATCTGATGCAAGTGCCTGTTTCTGTTATTATTCCGGCCCATAATGAGGCCGAAACCATCGAAGCGGTGGTGTGCAAACTGCGGTCTCTTTCGTGGGTGGATGAGATCGTTGTCGTCGACAACGCCTCCGATGATGACACCGGTGCGCTTGCCGAAAAGGCTGGCGCGCGCGCTGTGCGTGAGATGGCGCGCGGCATGGGGCACGCCGTGCGCGCGGGTTTGAAAGCTGCGCGCAACGATTGGGTGATGAAGCTCGATGCTGATCTCGAGCGCTTCGACACAGCCTTGTTTGCAGAGATGCCAGCGGCGCGCGCAGAGGGTGTCGGTCTGGTCAAAGGCGCTTGGAATGACCCCAACGACAATATGCCGATGACCCGGCTTTTGGTTGCGCCCGCAATCCGTCAGATGTTTCCCGGGCTCAATCATTTGCGCGCGCCAAATTCGGGGATCTACTTGGTGGATCGCCGTTGGATTGCGCATCAAGAGCTTGTTGGCGGCTATGCTGCTGACTTGGATGTCATGCTCAGGGTGCATGCTTCGGGGGCGAAAGTGGTCGAGGTTGAGATCGGCCGCATCGTTCATGACGCCCGCAATCTTGCCCATTACAACGCCATGGCCGAAGTGATCATGGCCTTCTTCCTGGAACAGCAGATCCGGCGCATCAGTCAGGAGTTGGTGGTGTTCGCAGAAGACGCGACGCAGGTCATTGAGACAGCGCTTGGCGCATTGGCGCGTCGGTCCAGAGCTGGCGGCCCGGTGACTGTTTTTCTTGACGATCTGAACGCGCCCGCGGCCCGTGTGCTGCAAGACGCGTTGGCCGCGTTTCCGACCGCGCGCTTTGTCGCTTTGGATGAGGCGGGCGGTTTTCAACCTGCTAATCCAGAGGGTGAAACTCTGCTCTTCGCGCCCTATCCATTTGCGCAGAATGAGCAAGCCATCCGCGCCGCTTTGAATGTGCAAGATACGTTGAATGTGACACCTGAGTTGATCCTGATGCCGATGATTGAGGACAGTCCCGGCTTGCGCAGCTTCCGGCCTGACGTGTCGCTGGAGGTCGGAAATGGCGCCAACATCAAACGGCGCGCTCTTGCTGACTTGGCGCAAACCGCGCAGCCGACATCCGGTCCCGACGTTCTGCGCGAGGTTTTTCAAACTTTTGACTCGCTGCCTGATCCGCTTCGAATTCAGCTGCGGCCAGAGCCGAAAACAGACGCAGGAAATCTTTAGTCAAAAGCGTATCTTGACAAGAGATACGGATTTTTATGGGGATAAATCCGATTAGTGATGTCGTTTGTGAAAGGCACTTGTGATCAATTTTCGTAACCGTGCTCTCTGATTTTTCGACCATCTGAAAGCGCACAAATCCCTCTGGAGTTTCCTGAAGCAAGCGGTCTAGCATCGCGACCATGTTTCAAGATCGTCCGCTCACCCTTCGTACGCTATTGCGTCTCTTCTGGTTCAAGATCACCGTGACCTGGGCGTTGACGCTTTTGGAAACGGGGCTCTGGGTCATCCTGCCATTGCTTTTGGGGTTCACGATCGACGGCCTGCTGATCGGGGACTTCGGTCCCTTGTGGCAGATGGTCGGCGTCCTTGTGGGCCTCGTACTGGTCGCCGTTGTGCGGCAGTTGATCGACACGCGCATCTTTTGAACCATGCGCGTTGAGTTGAGCCAAGTCCTGGCAGAGCGAAATCGCGGTCTGTCCGTTTCGGCCCTCAATGCCCGGGTTCTGATGGCGCGCGAAATCGTCGACTACCTCGAGCAAGAGATGCCGGTCTTGATGGCCGCCGTGGTGCAGCTTTTGGCCTCTGTCGTGATCCTCTTTACCTTCCACTGGGCCTTGGCGCTTTCGGCAGTAACGGCTGGCGCGATCATGCTTTGCGTCTACGCAAGATTTCATGACCGCTTCTTTCGCCTCAACCGGGCCATAAACGCGCGGGCGGAAAAACAGGTGCGCATCCTGGAAACACGCACCGGCCCAGCATTTGGCCGTCATCTGAGGATGTTGCGGCATTGGGAAGTGCGACTGTCGGATACAGAGGCCCTGGTCTATGGGTTGATCTATGCGGTTTTGATGCTGCTCGTGGTGTTCAACCTCGGCTTTACCGCCTTAATCATGGCCGCGAGCGCGGGTGCGATCTTCGCCATCGTGACCTATTCGTGGGAGTTTATGGATGCGGCGTTCAACTTACCCGAAGCGCTCCAACAGTGGTCTCGTCTGAGCGAGATCATAGAGCGGATCAACAAATCCTCACCGGCACCTCAGGACCGCCGCGAAGAGGCATAGCGCTCAGACGCCTCATAGTAGTCATCAAACCCAATCCTGCGGCGCAAATCGACAAAATCCATCTGACTGGGGCGTTTGTCATCTCGCATATTGCGCAGCGTGTGCACCATTGCCTGCATCGCGGACGCCATCAATGACAGCGGATAGGCCGCGATGGAAAAGCCAATGTCGTGGAGTTCGGCATTGCTCAGATCCGGCGTTTCGCCGCCCTCGACGATGTTGGCCATCTTTGGCCCGGGCAATGCCTCACACACTGTGCGCATTTCCTCCACGGTTTTCGGCGCCTCGACAAAGAGGATATCGGCGCCGATCTCGGCATATCTGGCCGCGCGATCAATCGCCTCGGAGAGCCCATGTTCGTGTCGGGCATCCGTGCGACCCATGATGAGGATATCGCCCCCGTCTTCGCGCAGTGCCTCGCGGGCGTCGACGGCGGCCTGGATGCGATCAAACGCTTCGTCGCGGGAGACGACGGCCTTGCCGGGCGTGTGGCCACACCGCTTGGGGGCCAACTGATCCTCAATCATGATGGCGGCGCATCCTGCCTTGGCAAATCCCGTGACGGTGCGGCGCACATTCATGGCATTGCCATATCCGGTGTCGCCATCACCGATAAGCGGGATGTCAATCACGTCTGTGATATTGCGTGCTGAATCAAGCACTTCGCCGTAACTCATCAGCCCCAGATCGGGCTGTCCGATGCGGCTGGCAGATGTCGCAAAACCAGACATGAAAGTCAGGTCATAGCCTTCCTGCTGGATCAGCTTGGCCGAGAGCGCATCAAAACAGCACGGCATGATGTGGCAGCGATCATGGGCAAGTAACGTCCTGAGTTTGGCGGCTTGGGTCATATCGGTCACCATTTGAAGGGAATGTAGAGCGCGAGATCCGGAAATGCGTAAAGCACCCCCACGGTGCCCAGCATGAGCAGAAGAAACGGCCAGACACCCCGCGCCACATTGGCCAGCGTGGTTCGCGCCACAGCTTGAATGACATAAAGATTGAGGCCCACCGGCGGTGTGATCAGCGCGCATTCCACCATGATCACCATATAGATGCCAAACCAGATCGGATCAAATCCGAGGCCCATGGCGGCCGGAAGCAGAACGGGTGTCATGATCAAGATCATGGAGAGTGCCTCAAACACCAAACCCATGAGCAAGAGCACCACGGAGACCAGCAGAATAAAGATCAGCGGCCCGTCAATGTTCGCGGCGATGAAGGCAGAGATATCCTGCGGGATGCGATATAGCGCAATGGCTTTGCCAAAGACCTTGGCGCCGGCCACGATGAGCAGGATCGCGGTTGTGGTGATGGCACTTTCCTTGACCGCCTCCCAGAAGCTTTCCCACGTCAGGGTGCGCAGCCAGAAGATGGTGATGAGCAAAGCGGCGGCAAAGCCCACGGCGGCGGCCTCTGTGGGGGTGAATGCACCGGAGTAAAGACCGGCGATGACGATGATCGCCAGAACGAGGGACGGCAGCGCGCGCCAACTGGCGACAAGGCGTTCTTCCATCTGGGCTTTCTCAACCGGAACGAATTTACCGGAGAGCTTTGCATAGAGAACCGAGAAGATGACGAAGAAGCTCACAAGCAACAGGCCCGGCCCGATGCCTGCCAGGAAGAGGGCAATCACGGACTGCTCGGTGACGAAGCCATAGACGATCATGGGTATTGATGGCGGGATCAGAATGCCGAGCGTGCCGCCTGCTGCCAAAAGACCGTAGACAAAGCGTTTGTCGTAGCCGCGAGAGATCATTTCGGGGATGGCCACAGTTCCGATCGTGGCCGCTGTCGCGACGGAAGAGCCTGAAATTGCGGCAAAAAGTCCGCAGCTTAGAATGGTCGCGACCGCCAGGCCTCCAGGCCAATGCCCCACCCAGGCTTGTACGGCCGCAAAGAGATCTCGCCCCACACCGCCTTTCAAAAGCACATTGGACATCAAAAGAAAAAGCGGCACCGCCAGCAGGATAAAGCCATCGAGCGTCGAGAGAATGGCCTGAGGTGCCATAAGCGGGGAAAAGCCGCCAATGAGCAGCATCGCAAGACCTATCCCGCCCAACGCAAAGGCCACCGGGACGCCCAAAAGCAACAGAAAAAAGAGCCCCGCCAGGATCAAGATGATGGTCATTCGTGGCTGGCCCCCAGGCTGCTTGTGGCATCGCGGGGCAGGGCGATCAGATCGGCCACGGCCTGCAATGTCAAAAGGCCAAAGCCAAGTGGGACAGACAATTCCGCGACCCATGTCGGCAGGTTCAAGAGCGAACCCGTCGTGCGGCCGCGCGAGAAGCTGTCGTAAAAGATGTCCCATCCCCAGATCGTAACAATGCCGGAAAAAACAACGATGCAAAGAAGCGCCAGCGCGACGCATGCCTTCTGCGCGGTCTTGGGCAAGAGAGATGTGACCGCGTTCACGGTGATATGCCGACGCATGCTTAGAAGCCATGCCATCGACAGAAGGCAGCCCCAGATGAGACAGAGCTGGCTGAGCTCTGCCGCCCAAATCGTGGGTTTGATGAAGAAGTAGCGCGCAACGACCTCAAAGGTTAGCATGGCCCCGGTCAGCGCCATCAGAACCGCGCCAAACAGGCCGGCGATGCGAGATACCTGCGATATGAAAATCATCGGTCTTTCAGCGGGCAGCCGTTACGCTGCCCGCCATAGTCATGGGGTTCAGGAACCGTCCCCAACTGCATCGAGGATTGCCTTACCTGCGTCCCCCGCTGAGTCGAGATAGGCGTCATAAACCGGCTGCGCGACAGACTGCCAGGCAGCCATGTCATCATCAGAGAGCTTCACAACCGTCATGCCATTTTCTTCGGCAGCCGCGTAGGCAGCTGCTTCAATTTCGGCCATGCGATCGCGGACATTGTCCTGCGCCACGGATGCGGCCTCCCGGATATGTCCTTGGATATCGGGCGACAGCCCCGACCACCAGTCATTGTTCACAACCACGACAAACTCGATATTGGCGTGATTGGTCACTGTGATCGTGTCCATCACTTCCCAGAGCTTGCGGGATTTGACGCCCGAGACGCCGGTCATGCCCACATCGACTGTGCCACGCTGATAGGCTAGGTATTGCTCGGATCCGGAGATGAGGGTCGGCGCGCCCCCGGCGGCGGTCACAAAATCACCCAGGGTTTTGCCAAATACGCGGACTTTCTTGCCTTCAAGATCCGCAGGTGTGCGAATGGCCCCTTCATTGGACAGCATGATCGCACCGCCGTAGGCTTGCCAGTAAAGCACTGACCCGCCGGTCTTGCTGATTTCCTCTTCTAATGTTCCACGCACGGCAGAGCCTTCGGCCACGGCAGCGCGAACCTTGTCTTCGGTGTTGAACAGGAACGGCATGTAGAAGACATCGACCACAGGGGCATCACCCACGTAGCGGGTCAGCGAGGCCACGCCGGCCTCGATTGCGCCGGATCCCACGGCGGCGGGCACTTCTTTGTCTTTGTAGAGCGTGGCGCTGTCGTAGATTTCCACGTCAATCGCGCCGCCTGTGCGGCTTTCCACTTCTTTTTCAAAGAGTTGCAGGTTTTCCCCGAGATGGCTTGTAATTGGTAGCTGGAGGGAAATTCGCATTTTTTCGGCAGCTAGCGCGGAGCCGCCGGTTAACGTCAAAGCGGCCGCGAGGGCCATAATGGATTTGTGCATTGTTTCCTCCCTAAGTCACAAATGCGTAGGGAAGAAACTAAGGGCGAAGCTGACGCAAGGGAAGGGGCATTCGCCCCAGATGGGTCAGGTTTAAGCCTGCAAGGGCCCAGGCCAATTCACATCCGCCTTGGCGATGTAGCCCGGTTTGTCTTGTTCCCAGACGGATCGCACGTGCAGATTGAAATTCAGATAAAGGCGGTCTTCATAGACTGACCATGCGTTCGACGATGTTGGCGCCACGTAATTCAACGCCGCCGCGTAAGAGCAGTAGCCCCCATATCTGGGCGCAAACTTCTCGGGATCTGCCTCAAACGTCTTTTTATTGGCGGCTGACGAAAACAAAAATGTCCCGTCCTTCCATTTGACTGAGTGAGCTTCTTCACCAAGCTGCGGGCCGGAAGTGAGAAAATAGGCCACCGGATCGTATCCGCCGATCGCAGCCCCTCCATAGGTCAGGATGGAGGATTTCGTATTCGATGCAGCCTGGGTTGCCAAAGGCGTTGCAAGTGGCAGGGCAGCAGCTGTGATAAGGAAATTGCGTCTCGTCCACATGGGCTCACTCCGCTGAATGTCGGTCGTGCGCTTAATCTATGTGAGTTCTGCCAAAAATTTCCGCTCTGCACGGTCTTGTGAAACGACCTGATCTGCCGTGAGTGAAATGTGAAGACGCTTAGGCGGGTTTGGCGAGAAAAATCTGCGCGTGAAACCGTCCCTCAGCTTCGAAACCCGTCGTGTCATACCCGCGGCGTTGCGCGTTTTCGATCGCGCGTTGTTGTTCGGCAGGGCCGGAGAATGCACGATGTGGGAAAGCGGCCGTGACGTGCCTGTCAACCGACAGGCCGTGCGCGGCCAAAACGCTCAACGCCTCATCGGTGTCATTGCCGCGGATCGGAGATGTGATCACCCATGGTTTGCGTGTGCAGGCCGAGAGCAGTCGGTCCAGCGCATCCGGCAGCATATGGGCAACGCTGCCGCATTCGACAACCAGGTCGACCTCTGCAAGCTCAGCGGCCAGTGCATCAGATGGAGGAGTGTCTTGGAGATTTTCGGGAAAGACTTCGTCGAAGATGCCCACGTCGCGACCGTACGCAAGCGCATTGCCTGCAATGTCGATGCCCAAGAAACGGTCCGAGCCCAACTGCGCCTTCTGGGACAGCCAGGACTTGTCTGCGTTCACGACATCGATCGCACTGGCGTCATCAAACCATGCGTCGCGGTAGCGAGTGAGCACGTCATCAAGCGCGATGTCAAAACGCATCAGTTGCGCCGCAATGCCGTATCCGCTGGCAAAATCCACGACGCGCACTCTGTCCAGCCCGCGCTCTTTTTTGACCGCTAAGAGCGCGTCTCTGAACGCGGCCGCCGCAAAATGAGCTGTTCGAAAACCTGCATGGTCCATGGCACGGTAATACGCTCGGCAATCGGGCAGATCATAGATATCGTCATAGATGGTGACGATCTTTTGGGCACGGGTGCCTTGGTTCTCAATCATTCGTAACTCCGGCTGAGCGTAGACGCAGCCCATATGTCCCTTTCGCGTGTCTGGCGCATCTGCACAACCCACTTTCGCACGATAATGTGAGTGCAGCTTGTGGCGCTGTGATCGTTCCGCCACGTAACCACATGTTTTTGAAACATTGTTTCAGGCGGTATCTGCGACGTGATGCGGTGTTGATGCCAAGACACTTGTCTTTGAGACCGTTTTTGCCCGACATTGCAGTGAAGCCATTCGCCATTGTCAGAGCAAAACGCCTCTGCAGCGAAGACGCAAATGAAAGGCCACGCGATGAGCAATGCAGCAGCTGAACCCATCATAGCACCGTCCAAGTTTGTGATGGGGGCAGGCCTGATTTGGCTGGCCGTGATCATCTATGCCGCGTCAAACTCCATCGTTTCTCTTTTGGCTGATATCGGGCGAGAGCACCCGGTGATGGGGCGCAATGCGATCACCCTGTGCAACCTGCTGTTTCTTGGCTCGCTCATTTCGCTGGTGCCCATGGTGTTCATGTTTTGGCGTGACTGGACGCTCGAAAACCTACGCAAACTCAGCCGAAAAGACTGGACGATCTTGACTGTATCGGCGGGGTTGTCCTCTGCCCTGACGCCCGCTCTGTTTTTTATCGCGCTTGATTATACGACGGTCACTAATGTGGTTCTGATTGGCCGCATTGAGCCGCCGCTCTTCTTGCTGGCCACGTTTTTCTTTCTCAAAGAGCAGCTTGATCCCTGGGCTATGGCCGCCGGGATCGTCGCGCTCTAGGGAGCGGTGGGCATGGTTTTGATGAACGCCGGAGAGGGCTTCTCCTTTGGCAAAGGCGAATTGGCTGCGGCGGCCGCGACGATCTCCTTCATCGCTTCCACTCTGGTCAGCCGCGTTGGCCTTCAGGGCATCCCGCTCGGAATTTTCTCCATCTACCGCACTGTTTTGGGAACAATCATCTATTACTGGCTGGCGATTTGGCTCTATGGGCCAAATCACTTCCAGGATCTCTTTTCGAACGTCGTTCTGAAATGGGTTTGGGTATACGCGATCATCGTCATTATCATCGGTCAATTCGCTTGGAACCTGGGGCTCAAGAATGCGCGTTCCGCGGATGTCTCTCTTGCCACGTCCTTTTCACCCCTGGCGGCATTGGTCATTGCGATGATCCTCCTGGGCGAGGACCCAGGCCCCGGCTTGATCCCCGGCGGGATAGTGATCTTGGGCGCCATAGCCATTGGCCAGTTTGGACGGATGCGCAAACAGCGTGCCGACACGGAAGCGCAAGAGCGTCAAAAGGCCTTGGAAACAGATGAGGCGCTCGAAGCTGAAAGCCGCGTGAACTTCAAAGGGGCCTAACGCACGGGCCCCCCGCTCTGTCGAAACATGCATTCCTCGATCGCAGTTCACCAACTTGCGTCTGCAAACCGACCCTATTGGCGTGACTTTTGTGACTGCCAAAGATGGGCCGATCTTGCTTCGTCAGGATGACGGAGCGCGTGGTGATTGAGCACCGGATGGCATAAGCGCATCGCTTTTCCTGAATTGCGTTTCCGAAATGAAACGCTTTCATCCCCCCTCGCCGCAAGCGTGATCGGAAATGTCGGAATCGCAATTCGGCCAAACAGGTGGCGGGGATAAGGAAAGTAGCGTAATGGACGTGCGCAGCCGACACCCGAGGGACCAATTATGAGCTATAAATCCGACATCGAAATCGCCCGCGAGGCCAAGAAAAAGCCGATCCAGGAGGTGGGCGACAAACTTGGCATCCCGACAAAGCATCTGCTGCCCTACGGCCATGACAAAGCCAAGGTGAGCCAAGACTACATCAATTCGGTGCAAAGCAACCAAAGTGGCAAGTTGATCCTTGTCACGGCGATCAACCCCACGCCTGCCGGTGAAGGGAAGACAACCACGACCGTCGGTCTGGGCGATGGTCTCAATCGCATCGGTAAGAAAGCAACGATCTGCATCCGCGAAGCGTCCCTCGGGCCGAATTTCGGGATGAAAGGCGGAGCGGCCGGAGGTGGCTATGCCCAGGTTGTACCGATGGAAGATATGAACCTGCATTTCACAGGGGATTTCCACGCAATCACGTCCGCGCATTCGCTGCTGTCGGCGATGATCGACAACCACATCTACTGGGGCAACGCGCAAGAGATCGATGTGCGTCGCGTGCAGTGGCGCAGGGTCGTTGACATGAACGACCGTGCTTTGCGTCAGATCAATGTGTCGCTCGGTGGCGTGGCCAATGGCTTCCCGCGCGAAGGTGGTTTTGACATCACCGTGGCCTCTGAGGTCATGGCAATCCTGTGCCTGGCCAAAGACCTGAAAGATCTCGAAACGCGGCTGGGTGATATGATCGTCGCCTACCGTCGTGACCGTTCACCGGTGTTCTGTCGCGACATCAAAGCCGAAGGTGCGATGACCGTTCTGCTCAAGGACGCGATGCAGCCCAATCTGGTTCAAACGCTGGAAAACAACCCAGCCTTTGTTCATGGCGGGCCATTCGCCAACATCGCGCATGGCTGTAACTCTGTTATCGCGACCACGACAGCGTTGAAGATCAGCGACTATGTGGTGACAGAAGCCGGTTTTGGTGCCGATCTTGGCGCTGAAAAGTTCATGAACATCAAATGTCGCAAAGCAGGTATTGCGCCGTCGGTTGTCGTTCTTGTCGCCACAATCCGGGCGATGAAAATGAACGGCGGTGTGGCCAAAGCCGATCTCGGGCCGGAAAATGTCGAAGCTGTCAAAAACGGGTGTTCGAACCTTGGGCGTCACATTGAGAACGTGAAATCCTTCGGTGTGCCGGTGGTCGTGGCGATCAACCATTTCGTGACCGACACAGACGCGGAAGTAGACGCGGTGAAGGCCTATGTGGCCGAGCACGGTGCCGAGGCAGTTGTGTCGAAGCACTGGGAGTTTGGCAGTGAAGGGTCTGAGGATCTGGCGCGCAAGGTCGTTGAGATCGTCGATGCTGGGAATGCCAACTTCAGTCCGATCTACCCTGATGACATGTTGCTCTTTGAGAAGGTAGAGACAATTGCCAAGCGTATCTACCGCGCCGATGAAGTTCTCGCCGACAAGAAGATCCGCGATCAGCTGAAACTGTGGGAAGATCAAGGCTACGGCGATCTGCCGGTCTGCATGGCGAAAACTCAGTATAGTTTCTCGACCGATCCAAACCTGCGCGGTGCACCAACCGGCCACTCCGTCCCTGTGCGGGAAGTGCGCTTGTCTGCGGGCGCAGGATTTGTTGTCGTGGTCTGCGGTGAGATTATGACGATGCCCGGTCTGCCCAGCAAACCGGCGGCCGAATCCATCCACTTGAATGAAGACGGCCAAATCGAAGGTTTGTTCTGATAGAAAAGTCGCAAGGGTTTGGGCCGCCTTGCAGGATCGGAGCAGGGCGGCCCAAAACGTGCGCATTTGGGAGAAGATGAAGATGACTGCTCAACTTATGGACGGCAAAGCTTTTGCCGCAAGTGTGAGAGAGAAGGTCGCGGGCCACGTCTCGCGACTGAAAGAAGAGAACGGCATCACGCCTGGTCTGGCGGTGGTCTTGGTGGGTGAAGATCCCGCCAGCCAAGTCTACGTGCGCTCCAAAGGAAAGCAGACCGTCGAGGTTGGCATGAACTCCATTGAGCATCGCCTGGACGCGGAAACGCCTGAGGATAAGTTGCTCGCGCTCATTGAAGAATTGAACAATGACCCGGCAGTGCATGGCATTCTGGTGCAGCTTCCTCTGCCAAAGCACCTTGACGAAGATCTCGTAATTAACTCGATTTCTCCACAGAAAGACGTTGATGGATTTCACATTTCCAATGTGGGGCTGCTTGGCACGGGACAAAAAGCAATGGTCCCCTGTACGCCACTTGGATGTTTGATGATGTTGCGGGATTATCATGGATCCCTGAGCGGCATGGACGCCGTCGTGATCGGGCGCTCCAACATTGTGGGCAAGCCAATGGCGATGCTTCTTTTGGGAGATAGCTGCACGGTGACGGTGGCGCATTCGCGGACCAAAGACCTTCCAGACGTGGTGCGTCGCGCGGATATCGTCGTTGCCGCCGTAGGCCGTCCGGAGATGGTCCCGGGTGATTGGATCAAAGACGGCGCGACTGTCGTCGATGTGGGTATAAATCGCATTGAGCGCGACGGAAAAAACGTTCTTGTTGGCGACGTTGATTTTGCATCTTGCGCCGAACGGGCGGGCGCCATCACGCCTGTGCCAGGCGGTGTCGGGCCGATGACGATCGCGTGCCTTTTGGCCAATACGGTCACGGCGTGCTGCCGTGCCAACGGCCTGGCTGAACCCGAAGGTCTGACCGCCTAAATCGTGACGGGCATCATTGTTCCTGTAAGGAGCGCGATGTGGCGCTCCTTACCATCCTGCACGGCAAAGACGTCAGACTGTACGATGACAAGTCGCCGCCCGGGTTTGATCACCCGTCCGCGCGCGATCAGCTTCTCGCCAGCACCGGGCGCCAACAGGTGGATCTTCATCTCTGTGGTCAGAACTTCCTGATCGAGCGCCATAAGGCTGAGAGCGGAGTACCCTGCCGCGCTGTCTCCGAGCGCAAATGTCAGACCGGCATGGGCAAAGCCTTGCTGTTGCAAGGTCGTGGGCGTGATGGCGGCTTCGATCTCGACCGCGCCCGCGTTGATTTTGACCAGACGCGCGCCCAGTGTTGCCATCAGACTTTGTTTTCCAAAGCTGGTCTGTATTTTCGTGTCGATTTTCGGATCAAGCATGGTTCGGCATCACTTCTGATAGAACGCCCAACCCTATTGATTGTCGCCAGACACGCAACGGTCATTTCGCAACCCGCGAATTTACCCTCTCTAGGGCATCGAAACGGTCTGTTTACAACTCTACGTTTCGTTAACCTTGAGTTAAGCCTGCACTTCTGCATCTTTGACGCTCGGAGAATTTGCGTTTTTTGGTATGTTTAGGCGTTGGGGACGTTTTGGGTTTGGGGAAACTACAAAATAAGTTCGCTGAAACACGGCGCTCTGTTTTGTCGGCGCGCGTGTTTGCTATTGTGTTGTGCGCGATGGTGTTTGCTGTGGTGGCGGGACCATTTGGTACGTTGATACACATGACAACCGCTGAACGCATACTGCTTTGGGTGCCATTGATTGCGTTGTCTGTTTTGTTGGGCTGGGTGGCCCATGTGATCGCGCAGGTCGTTTTCGAAGATCGACATGCAGCAATGGCCGAAGGCCTGGCTGTCGTCTTGATGACTGCGATCTTTACGCCATGTGTTTTTGTGTCCTCCATCCTTATCAACCCGGCGCCGATGATCGCCACGGGCGGTCCGCTGAGTTTGCTTTTGTCTGTCTTCGCTGTCACGAGCGTTGTGGCGATCATTCGCTACAGCGTTGTGGCGTGGCGGGATGAAACCAAAGACGCACAGAAAACGGCCGAGACAGATCCACGTCTTTTGGATCGTCTGCCCAAAGCCGTGCGGGCACCCGTGCTGCGGATCTCGGCCAAAAATCACATGATAGAAGTTGTCACAGAGCGCGCCAAAACGGAACTACGATTGCGTCTTGGCGATGCCGTTGTTGAAATGGAACCGGTGGAAGGCTTCATGACCCACCGATCGCATTGGGTGGCAAAGTCTGCGGTGACCCGCGTCTTGAGAGAAAACCCGGGAAAGGTCTATCTTAAGCTTGTCAATGGTGACCTGGTGCCTGTCAGTCGCACCTTCCGGCCCGACTGGATCAATGCCGGGGTTTTAGATCCGTCTCTGCAGGCGCCGCCTACTGGCGAGGCATCGGTGCAGCCCTTGGTACAGGACCCGTCAGAACAGCAACAGTCTCCTCGCGCATGATGCTTTGCAATTCAGGCGCATGACTGCGCAGGCCCCCGGTATAGGTGCCGTAGGCAGGCATGATCACCCTGTCGACATCAATGAGGAAAGCTGGCCGCGTGATGGTACGTCCTCGGACATGCAGGGTTGTTTTCGGGTGATAGTGCCCTGAAATCTCGCCGCTTCGCCCGATCCGCGCGATGTGGCGAAAGGTCAGAGGTGGAAGGGGCAGTTCGGACAAATGAGTGCCGCCCATTTCGACGGGTCCAGGATCGTGATTGCCTTCAATCCATGTCCAACGGCGCCCCGCTTGCAGCGCGGTGATCCAGATTTTGGCGGCCTCCGGTAAGGCTTCGGCAGCGGCGCGATCATCAAAACTGTCGCCGAGACAGATCACATTGCTGGCCTTGGTTGTTTTGAGATCCTTTTCGAGACGAGATAGGGTGTCTTGGGTCTCATAAGGGGGCAGAGGCGCCTCACCCAGTCGCGCGCGGCGTTCGGCTTTGCCAAGGTGAAGATCGGACACGCATAAAAGATTGCGCTCAGGCCAATAGAGTGCCCCTGAGCCCAGCGCGACAAGGGGGGCGCCCGCGAGGGAAAACGCGTGTCCGTTCATGATATGTTCTGTCTGGCCTGATGTGGAGGTTTTTGCAAGGGCTTTTGGAAACCGCTCTTCGCTCCCTTGCGGGCGCGCCTCGCTTAGGTTGGGCTCTGAACCCGATTAAGCCCTGCGACTTCCATCAAGCGCGCAGCTTCTTCTTCCAAAAGCCGCTCTTGCGCTTGGCCTTCGACCGGGGTGCGCCCGGCCTCAAGGAAAAGTGGCGCGGCCAACGGGGTGACGCGGGGCAGGCGCATCAAATCAATGCGGCCTTCAACGCGCGCGACCATTTCTTCGATCCGGCCAAAGTCAATCAGGCCGCGCATCGCCTCTGTGCGCGTGATCTTCAGCAGCAGGTGGTCGGGGTCATACTTTGCCAGCGTGTCATAGAGAATGTCGGACGAAAACGTCGCTTGCCGCCCTGATTTCTTGGCGCTGAGCGTGTTGCGTTGGATCAGGCCTGCAATCGTTGCAGACGCGCGAAAGGTGCGTTTGATGAGCTGGTTCCCGGCAAGCCATTTGTCGAGACCGGCACGAAGAGCTTCGATATCGAAGAGACCTGTTGCATCGGTCAACGGCTCAAGCCCCCAAATGAGAGTGGCGTAGTCGGTGGAGACAAAACCAAGCGGATCAAGGCGCATTTCTTCGAGCCTTTTGGAGACGATGAGCCCGAGGGTTTGCTGCGCGTTC
>CAKZYL010000183.1 GCA_937884705.1 uncultured Roseovarius sp.
GCCCGGGATAAATGTCCGCGCGCATCCCCGCGAGCCAGGCCGCTCCCATGGCCGTCGTCTCCAGCACATGGGGCCGGTCGACCGGAGCACCGATAATGTCGGCGAGGAATTGCATCGTCCAGTCTGATGCGCTCATCCCGCCATCAACGCGCAACGTCTGATCGCTGTCAGAGTCCCAATCCGCCCGCATCGCCTCCATCAAGTCGCGGGTTTGAAAGCCCACGCTTTCCAAAGCGGCCCGCGCCATTTCCGCCGGTCCGGTGTTCCGCGTCAGCCCAAACACCGCGCCGCGGCAGTCTGCATTCCAGTAGGGTGCGCCCAGACCGGTGAAGGCGGGCACGATGATCACGTTTTGGGTCTCATCGGCCTTGAGCGCCAGCGGCTGTGTCTCTTGTGCGGCCTGTACTAAGCCCAAACCATCGCGCAGCCATTGCACGACAGCCCCGGCAATAAAGATCGACCCTTCAAGCGCGTAAGTCGGTTTGCCGTCCAATTGATAGGCGATCGTGGTGAGCAGTTTGTTCGTGGACGCAACCGGTGTCTCACCGGTATTGAGCAGCGCGAAACACCCCGTGCCATAGGTCGATTTCATCATGCCGGGTGAGAAACAGGCCTGCCCCACGGTCGCCGCTTGCTGATCGCCTGCCACGCCCAATATTGGGATTTCTCCGCCAAAGAGATCAGCGGTGGCTGCGCCAAACTCGGCGGCGGAATCCCTCACTTCCGGCAGCATGGAGAGTGGGACATTCAATATTTCGCATATCTCAGCACTCCACGCGCCGCGTTTGATATCATAGAGCAGCGTGCGAGCAGCATTTGTGGCGTCCGTCGCATGAACCTGCCCGCCGGTGAGCTTCCAGATCAGGTAGCAATCCACCGTCCCGAAAAGCAGATCGCCGCGCTCAGCGGCCTCTCGCGCGCCGCCCACATTGTCTAAAATCCATGCCAGTTTGGAACCGGAGAAATAGGGATCCAGCAGCAGGCCGGTTTGCTCGGTCACCAGGGGCTCAAACCCTTTGGCGCGCAGATCCTGGCACATCTGCGACGTGCGCCGATCCTGCCAGACAATTGCATTGTGCACTGCGCGACCTGTCTTGCGGTCCCAGACCAATGTGGTTTCGCGCTGATTTGTGATGCCGATGGCTGCGACGTCTTTGGCGTTCAACCCCGCCTTATCAATGGCAGTGCGACAGGTGCTTACTGTGCTTGACCAGATATCAAGCGGATCATGCTCAACCCAGCCAGATGCGGGGAAATGTTGCGTGAACTCTTCTTGTGCGATCGTGGTGACCTGCAGCTTAGCGTCAAACAGAACAGCTCTGCTTGATGTCGTGCCCTGATCTATTGCCAATATATGTGTCATTGCGCGACCCCTCCCATTTGCGGGCACTATAAAAACCGAAGCCCGCGGTTTGAAAGAGGTTGGCTGCGGATTTCTGCCGATCATTGCAACTACTGTCATGGCATTCGACTTGCGCATGCGCACACAAGGTGCCACGGTCTCATGACGGGCACTGCAAAGATCGCAAGGAAGAGAGCACGCGTGCCAAATGCGAAGCGGCGCGGGTGTTTGTCTGGTGTGACGAAATCAATGCGGTTTTACGCGCTGAGCATGAGATCAAGCGGAAGACCAAATTGTGGGCTCTGTTGCTGATAGCCCATAAAAAACGGCGGCACCTATGGGAGGAAGCGGTGCCGCCGTTATCACGTCCAGCCCAGGGAGGAGGAGAGGGCCTTCAGTTTCCAGTGAGGCAAAAGCCTCTGTTTTTTTTCAACGAAGACACGGGGAGGAAGGTTGTGCCGTCGCTGGTACAAGCAGACCCAAAGGAGGAGGAGAGGGCTGCCTGAATTATGACTGCGAGGGATAGACTGCCTCGCTTGACCCTCAACATAAGCCCATGCTGCATCTGCACAATGAAAAAGTGCTCAATGCTGCTATGCAGCAAGTGCATACGACATAAACGCTTTTTTTTTGAGCAGCTCACAGGCTTTACGTCCATTTTACGGCCAATCCTTGCACCTGCGGAAAAATCTGCCACCTATGCATCAGGTGTGATTGGAGTGAATGCATGAGCGAAACACGCGCTGCCATCCTTGCCGAACTGTCCAAGCTTGAGCTGCCGGACGGGGGTAACATCGTGTCTAGAGACATGGTTCGGGCCTTGGGTGTCGAGGACGGTGAGGTGCGATTCGTGATCGAGGCGCCAAATCCCGATATGGCGCGCCAGATGGAGCCGTTGCGCGCAGCGGCAGAGCGGGCCGCTATGTCTGTTGCCGGCGTGACCAAGGCCAGCGTTGCTCTCACCGCCCATGCGCCGACCGCGAAAGCGCCCCCTCCAAAGGACCCGCCATCTTTGAAGATCGGAGGCCATGCCAAAGGGGGACAGACCTCGATCCGCCCTGCAACGGTGCGATCCATCATCGCGGTGGCCTCGGGCAAGGGCGGTGTCGGCAAATCGACCGTGTCATCCAACCTGGCGGTGGCTTTGGCCCGACTAGGCCGCAAGACTGGCCTTTTGGATGCTGACATTTACGGGCCGAGCCAGCCGCGCATGATGGGAAAATCTGCCCGCCCGGCGAGCCCGGACGGCAAGATCATAGAGCCGCTTCACGCCCATGGCGTGACTTTCATGTCGATCGGGCTGATGCTTGATCCCGACAAGGCGGTGGTCTGGCGCGGACCAATGCTGATGGGTGCTTTGCAACAAATGATTTCTCAGGTGAATTGGGGCGAATTGGACGTTCTCATCGTTGATCTGCCGCCCGGAACCGGAGATGTTCAGCTGACGCTCTGTCAACGGGCGCAGCCGACCGGAGCTATTGTCGTATCCACCCCGCAGGACGTGGCGCTTTTGGACGCGCGCAAGGCCATGGACATGTTCAACACTTTGAAGACGCCTATCCTCGGACTTATTGAAAACATGTCACTTTTTCACTGTCCTGAGTGTGGATATGAGGCCCATATCTTTGGCCATGGCGGGGTGAAGGCGGAAGCCGACAAGCTGGGAATTCCGTTTCTCGGCGCGTTGCCCATCGACCTGGATACACGACTTGCCGGTGATGAGGGAACGCCCATTGCCGCGCGAGACGGCTATATGGCCGACATGTTCGCACAACTGGGGCATCGCTTGATCATGGGCGGGCTGGCCTAGGTGATCCCGCGTGCGTTCCGTTTTATGCGCTAAAGTACAGTGACGCGGGTGCCGACTGGGACGCGTTCATAAAGCTCGTTCACATGCTCATTGAGCATTCGAATGCATCCGTTCGAAACAGAACGCCCAATGGATCTTGGGGCCGTTGTCCCATGAATTCGATAGTAAGTGTCAATGCCATTCTCGAAGAGGTAGAGCGCGCGTGACCCAAGCGGATTATCCGGCCCACCCGGTTGACGATACTCGTTGTCAATGAACTCTGCGTATGTGTCGGGCTCTCGCGCGATCATCTCGTTGGTCGGGCGCCAATCGGGCCATTTCCGCTTGTATGCGATTGTCGCTGTGCCTTGAAATTCCAGACCCGCGCGACCCACACCAACCCCGTATCGCAGGGCTTCACCAGGGGCTGTCACGTAGTAGAGAAAATGCCCGCGCGGCACAACGATCAGCTTGCCCACGTCATACTGCGTCGACACGGCAACCGTTGTCGGTTTGTACCGAGCCTCCAGCGTAAACCCGAGAGCCGGGCTGGCCAGAACAGACAAGCCTCCGGCAATGAAATGACGACGATCCAACATGACGGGCTCCTTACAGCTCCTATGGGCTCACTTTACTATGTTTCAGACCTGCGCAGAATGTGAAAATGATCCCGTCTCTCTAAAATGTGAGAGATATGTCTTTTGCCATGGCAAACAGGCCCTAGCCCACCTGTCGGTCGTGCGGCTGAGCCTCATTTTTCGACAGTTTGCGCCACAGATACAACAGCATGGCTCGTGGCAACCGTATCGCCGTGTGGGTTAGGATCTGCGGGTACTCCGTGCGACCATCCAACAGGTTCATATAGTCGCGTTTCAGCGATCTGGATGAGCGGAACGCGCTTGCGAAAAACCGCTTTGAACCCCTCGCAAAGATGATGGGCCTGAGAAGGCGGGCACAGAGTATTGCGGTTCGAATGGGGCGTGTTGCGGTCAGGTACTCTGAAAAAGTGGTCTCAGGTGCTTTCGCGGCAACAGCTTTGGCCGCCGCTCGGCCCGCCAAGGCGCCCGATTGAATGGCATATCCGATGCCTTCCCCCGTGATCGGATCCACAAATCCCGCAGCATCCCCGACCAGCAAGACGTTGTCGCGACCGGGGCGGTTTCGAAATCCACCAAAGGGCAAAAAGTGCCCCTTTATCTTTGCGTCAGAGGACACATCCAGAAGGTTCAGATACTCCGATAGCCGGTGTTTCATGTCTGGATTTTCCGTTTGCAGCCCGCCCACGCCAATTGTGGTGCCCTTACGTTTTGGAAAGGACCAGCCATATCCCCAGGATGCGGCGGCAAAATCCACTCTGATCGGCGTATCGGGGCCTGGCTTTTGGCCGACGCTCTCAATCTCAAGGGCGAAGCCGATCTTTGAGGGGTCAAAGCTCTGCCCAAAGAGCGCCTGAGCCACCTGCGATCGGACGCCATCTGCGCCGACCAGACAGGAGAAACTTATGCTTTGCCCGCCGGACAGCGTGATGCGATTTGCCGAAAGTTCTAAGCTTTCGATGCGAGAGCCAGTAAAATCCTGTGCGCCAGCCGCGATGACTTTGTTGTAGAGGTGATCATCGAAATCCCATCGCATGGTCAAATGCGCTGCGGGGGCGTCTTTCACATCGGCAAGACATTCACCGTCCATGAAGAAGGCAAAGCGGCTTCGCGTCTCAAAGAGGTCCGTCTCGATTTGTGTGCCGAATATGTCCCGAAGATGCTGCGCGCAGCGCCCAGTGATCAGGCCCCCGCACAGCTTTGCACGTGGGAACGTGGCTTTGTCGATGATCGCGACGCTCGCCCCGCCCTTTAAAGCCGCCATCGCAGCCGAAGACCCGCTGGGCCCGGCTCCCACGACGACAACATCAACATGTGCTTCAGTGTCAGCTGCCATAGCTCAAGGCTAGCGTCTGTTCGGCGGTCTGGCCAGTAGCGGGTCGTCTTTGCGTGATCTACGACCGGTGACGATGGGCGTCCAGGATAAAGTCCATCAAGAAAGGCAGCAGTGCGATGCCATAGCATGTCGCAAAGAAAACAGCCACGCCACCAAGCCATCCGATACCAGTGAGCATCATGGCCAGGAACCCTGCGATGAGACCGCAGAGCGCGGCAAAGATAAATACAAAGAGTGCCATCAGTGCGTCCTTCCTTATGTGCCTTAAAGATCTGCCCAGTCCGTGAACCGGTGCGGAGGCGTCGGGTTTTTGACCGGCTGCTTTGGTGCGCCGGTTTCCTTTCGGTCATCCTGATCTTGCGAGCGTTGCATGTCGTTTTACCTCGTTGTGTTGTGTCAAATGGGGGGCAGGCCGTGCGCGGGCCAGTGCATGTCCGCGCCTTGTGAAGACACGTGAGGGGGTTCTCACAGCTTGGTGAACGTATCTTGTTTGATGCCCGCGCTGTGATGTCGTCAGATCATGGCCCAGTCGTGAAACCGATAAGGTTTGGGCGCTCTGAACCCGGGATTGCGGCGAGGTTCAGTCCATCTTCGAATGCTACTCAAGGTCATCTCTACTCTCCTACGCCGGAGAGTTTCGCATCAGAATTGGTCGAAACTATTGCGGTCTCAAGAAAACTTCGTGCCAATTTGATGCCTGTCA
>CAKZYL010000184.1 GCA_937884705.1 uncultured Roseovarius sp.
ATGACCCGCGACGAGTTCAACACCTACTGCGCGACACTTCCCGGCACCCATCACGTGGTGCAATGGGGCAATGCGGATGTGTGGAAGGTCGGCCCCAAGGTGTTTGCGATTTGCGGCTGGAATGATGGTCGTGACGCGTTCACGTTCAAAGCCTCCGAGTTGGGGTTTGAAGTGCTCAGCGACATGCCAGGTATCCGCCCTGCGCCTTACATGGCCTCACGCGGCCTCAAATGGGTGCAGGTCTATGACACGCCGGGTCTCAGTGATGCGGAACTCAAATCGCATCTCGAGGCATCTTATGACATGGTCAGTGCGAAACTGACCAAAGCGCAGAAAATTGCGGCAGGCCTTTCGCCGAAGACCTAGCCCCCGTTACGCCGAGCGCAGTATCGTGTCTGAAGACCGCACACCGCTGGCCCAGGACCGCGCTGCGTCTCCAAAGTGATGGAAGAGCACCCGGCTCACAGGATCAGCTTCCGCATTCCATTCAGGATGCCATTGGACCGACAGGGTAAAACCCGGCGCATCCTTGACATAGATGGCTTCTGGCGTGCCGTCCGGCGCGCGTCCGTCGATGACAATGTCGTCACCCGGCTCAATGATACCCTGTCCGTGCAGTGTGTTCGTCAGCACCTCATCCGCGCCCAAGAGTTTCGCAAAAGGCCCACCGGGCGTCAGGCTTACCGTATGGCGCAAGGCAAACTTCTCTTCGAGCGTTCCATCGGGCGGCATCCGGTGATTGTCTCTGCCCGGCAGCTCACGGATCTCTGGATGCAAAGTGCCGCCCATGGCCACGTTCACCTCTTGAAACCCGCGGCAGACGCCAAAAAACGGCTGCCCGCGCTCAACGCATCTGCGGATCAGCGGCAGCGTAATGGCATCCCGCGCGCGATCAAAATCCCCATGCGCTTTGGTCTCGGCCTCGCCATACTCTTCAGGATGGACATTGGGCCGCCCGCCCGTGAGCAAGAACCCGTCGCAGGTGTCCAGCAATTCATCGACAGAAACGTAATCAGGATCAGACGGCACGATGAGAGGCATGCAATTGGCCACGGCGGCGACCGCATTGGAATTCATCGTTCCACCCGCGTGCACTGGATACTCGCTGTCCAGCAGGTAGCTGTTGCCGATAATGCCGATCACGGGCCGTGACATGCATTCCCCTCAAATCTGTTACGCGTCTTAAGGCAATATAGGATCGCCAGACGCAATGAAACAACAGTCCGCGCACAGTGAAGCCCGCGTTGATGCGCAAATGACGCCTTGGTGCCTTGCGCGTGAGCATTCTTGTATTACACCAATCGTGATGATCCCGTTTACCTGGAGCCCATAGATGCGCGACGCTGCCCCTCAGCCGATTTACCTCAAAGATTACACGCCATTTGGATATCTGATTGATAAGGCGTCTTTGACGTTCAAGCTGCATCCAACGGCAACACGCGTCATCTCACGCATCGCGTTCCGTCCCAATCCTGAGGCATCGGACACGCGGTTCTTCCTGCATGGTGAAGATCTGTCTCTGATATCGGCCAAGCTTGATGGCGCAGAGGTGAGCCCGCGTTTGATCGAAGGCGGCCTTGAATGTGATGTCCCGGAGAGTGCCTTCGTTTGGGAAGCAGAGGTTGAGATCAACCCGGAGGGCAACACTGCGCTCGAGGGTCTCTACATGTCCAACGGCATGTATTGCACCCAATGTGAGGCAGAGGGATTTCGCAAGATCACATACTATCCTGACCGGCCCGATGTGATGACATGTTTCGACGTGCGCATTGAGGGATCAGAACCAGTGCTGCTCTCCAATGGAAATCCTGGTGCGTCCGGTAACGGCTTCGCGGAATGGTACGATCCATGGCCCAAGCCCGCCTACCTCTTTGCGCTCGTGGCAGGCAATCTGATCAATCATCCCGGCCAATTCACAACCGCCTCCGGGCGCGACGTAGAGCTCAATGTATGGGTCCGGCCCGGTGATGAAGGCAAATGTGCCTTTGCCATGGAGAGCCTGATCAAGTCGATGAAATGGGATGAAGAGGTCTATGGCCGCGAATACGATCTCGACATCTTCAACATTGTGGCCGTTGACGATTTCAACATGGGCGCGATGGAAAACAAAGGCCTCAACATCTTCAACTCTGCCGCCGTGCTGGCCAGTCCTGACACCTCCACGGACATCAACTTCGAGCGGATCGAGGCGATTATCGCCCACGAATACTTCCACAACTGGACAGGCAATCGCATCACCTGCCGAGACTGGTTTCAGCTCTGCCTGAAAGAGGGTCTGACCGTGTTCCGCGATGGCGAGTTCACATCAGATATGCGCTCTCCCGCAGTGAAACGCATCTCAGACGTGATCGCTTTGCGCGCGCGTCAGTTCCGAGAAGACAATGGCCCACTGGCGCATCCGGTACGCCCCTCCTCCTTTGTCGAAATCAACAACTTCTACACAGCGACCGTTTATGAAAAAGGCGCGGAGCTGATCGGCATGCTCAAGACACTGGTGGGCGACAAGGCCTATTCAGACGCGCTCGATCTTTACTTTGAGCGCCATGACGGTGATGCCGCGACGATTGAGGACTGGCTCAAGGTCTTCGAAGACAAGACCGGCCGCGATCTCAGTCAATTCAAACGCTGGTACGAAGACGCGGGGACACCACGTCTCAAAGTTGAAGAAAACTGGGACGATGGCCGCTTCACCCTGACATTCACTCAGATGACGCCGCCCACACCGGGCCAGACAGAGAAGCTGCCTCGCGTGATCCCGATCTCGGTCGGGTTGATCGGGCCAAATGGGGACGAAGTTGTCGGCACACGCGTTCTGGAAATGACAGAGGCGACGCAAAGCTTTCATTTCGACGGGCTGGCGGCGCGGCCAGTGCCCTCGATCCTGCGCGAGTTCTCTGCCCCTGTGATCCTTGAACGCGACAGCACCCATGAAGAGCGCGCCTTCCTTCTGGCCCATGACACCGATCCGTTCAACAAGTGGGAAGCAGGCCGCGCGCTGGCGCGTGACGGGCTGATGGCCATGCTGCGGGATGGGGCCGCGCCAGACAAAAACTACATCGACGCGGTGCACAGCATGGCGCGCGACGAAACGCTGGATCCCGCCTTCCGGGCCCTCGCGCTTGGCCTGCCCAGCGAAGACGAGCTCGCCCAAGCCATGTTCGACAGCGGGCAAACACCCGATCCGTCCGCGATACGGCACGCATTAGACACACTGCGTCAGGCGAGGGCCGAGATCATGCAAGACACCGCACGCGCGCTTTATGACGCGCATCAGGTCA
>CAKZYL010000185.1 GCA_937884705.1 uncultured Roseovarius sp.
CCCCCCCCCCCCCACCCCCCCCCCCCCCCCCCCCCCCCCCCTCCCCTCTCTTTTTCTCTATGTGTTGTCGCCCTTGGCGTTTGTCGTTCTTGTCGTTCTTGACGTCTTGGCCGACGTCGTCGCCCACGACGACCACGACGAAGCTGAGCACGAGGAAGTCCATACCCCAGTGGTAGTTGGGCGGCGTAATCGGCGCGTACATGACCCCAGCAAGGCCTGCGACGGCGGCTGCGATGCCGAACATCAGCGTAAAGCGGCGGTCGATGTCGATGCCCAGAAGCTGCACGGTCTCACGGTCGGCCATACCGGCCCGCACGACCATCCCGAAGGTGGTGAACTGCAGGAAGGCAAAGACAGCTCCGACAAGGACCATTGCGAAAGTAAAGTAGATGATCCGCCAGTAGGGGTAGATGATGAGGTTGGGGTCAAAGCCCAGCATGGCGCCGAAATCAAACGATCCCTGGAACGCGTCAGGCGCAGGGGTCGGGATCGGGTTGGCGCCATAGAAATACTTGATGATCTCTTGCAGCACGATGGCGAGGCCGAAGGTGACAAGGATCTGGTCCGCGTGCGGACGCTTGTAGAAATGCTTGATCAGGCCGCGCTCCATCACCACGCCGATCAGCATCATGATTGGAATGGCAAAGAGAATGGCGAGGGGCACGGACCAATTGATGATCGCAGCGCCGGTCGCTTCTCCAAAATAGTCGTAGACCAGCGGAACATCGACCTTGAGCGGATTGCCGAGGAAGTCTGTCTTGCTCTCGTCGATCACCTCACGCGAGAGGGTCAGAATACGGCTCAGTGTGACCGCGCAGAACGCGCCGATCATGAACAGAGCGCCGTGGGCGAAATTGACCACGCCCAGCGTGCCGAAGATCAGCGTCAGCCCGAGCGCAATCAGCGCATAGGCTGAGCCTTTGTCCAGGCCGTTTAGAATTTGTAGGATGATGGCTTCCATCGGACTGCCCCTCAGAACTCAGGCGCCCCCCATAGTGGCGCGGGGTAGGGTGGGCACGTGCTGCCCACCCTGAGTTTTCGATAGCCTGTGACTTAGGCGCCTGGGTTGCAGGTACCCAGAGTGGCCTCTGCACCACCCATCTGAGGGTGATCGGGGCTGTATGTCACTTGCTCAACCGGCGTTACTTCAACGATTTCGAGAAGGTCGAATTCGCTGTCTGGGTTCTCTTTACCCTTCACAACCAGCACGTCCTTGAAGCACTGGTGGTCGTCGGCGCGATAAAGCGTCGGGCCGTTGCCCATACCGTCGAACTCGAAGCCAGCAAGCGCTTCGCCAACCGCGCATGGGTTGAACGAACCGGCGCGCTCCACAGCGTCCGCATAGAGCATGCACTGAACGTATGTGGTGTGCGCGGCCTGGGACGGCGGGAAGCCGTACTTGGTGCCGAAGGACTTGACGAATGCCTTGGAGCCTTCGTCCTGCAGCGACCAGTGCCAGTTTGTGGAACCAAAGATGCCTTTCACGTTCGCGCCCGCACCCTTCGCCATCAGGCGGGAGTAGAGAGGCACGATGATCTGGAAGTCTTTGCCGTTCACCTGCTTGTCGCGCAGACCGAACTGAACCGCGTTGGTCAGCGAGTTCACCATGTTGCCGCCGTAGTGGTTCAGAACCAGCGTGTCGGCGCCAGACTGCAGAACCGGTGCGATGTAGGACGAGAAGTCTGTCTGTGTCAGCGGTGTCTTCACAGCTGCAACAGTTTCCCAACCCATGGCTTCCGTGGATGCCTTCACCGCTTCTTCTGTGGTGTAACCCCAGTTGTAGTCGGCTGTCAGGTGATACGCTTTACGGTCGGTGCCGTATGCGCCTGCCAGCACCGGCGCGAGAGCTGCACCAGACATGTAGGAGTTGAAGAAGTGACGGAACCCGTTGGCCTTGCGGTCTTTACCGGTTGTGTCATTGGAGTGCGTCAGACCCGCCATGAAGATAACGCCAGCCTCTTGGCAGAGCGCCTGAACGGCCACAGCCACACCGGAGGACGAACCACCCGTGATCATGATAGCGCCGTCTTTTTCGATCATCGACTTGGCAGATGCGCGTGCCGCGTCAGCCTTGGTCTGCGTATCGCCTGTGACATACTCAACCTTCTTGCCCAGGATGCCGTTGCCCTGAAGCGCTTTGGACGAGAACGTGCTCATCATGCCGCCGTCGCCGCCACCGTTCAGGTGCTCAACGCAAAGCTCATAGGCGCGCAATTCGTCTGCACCTTCGTCCGCGTACGGGCCGGACTGTGGAACATTGAAGCCCAGCGTCACCGAACCGCCCGTTGGTTCATTGGTGAAGGCAGAGGCAGATTGCGCCGTGAAGATCGTTGGCACCGCAAGACCGGCACCCGCGATGGTACCCGTCTTGATCAGACCACGACGCGTCAGGTCAGTTTTAGACATAGAAATCCTCCCTAGATTAAAAGGCCGAGGGTTTTCTCGTTTCCCCCGGTCGCACAGAGTGCTGGCGCAATAAGATAGAGATGGGGAAAACGGATCAACAACAGCGGCGGACTAAATAAAATCTTTGTAAAAAAATGCACAGCTCAGATAGTAAAACTGTAAATTTCTTTTTATACTGTCACGTATGCTTTGGCCAAAACCATGACAGCACAGGGGAAATCACACATGGAGAATGCGTCTATGGTGGGCACCCGGATCCGCGAACGGCGCATTATGGTGGGCATCAAGCAAGCGGATTTGGCTCAATCCGCCGGCATTTCAGCGTCATATTTGAACTTGATTGAGCATAACCGCCGCAGAATCGGCGGAAAGACCCTGCATCAATTGGCAGAGGTTCTGGATGTAACGCCCGCGTTTTTGTCGCAAGGCGCAGAGGTGGCACTCCTGTCAGGGCTGCGCGATGCGGCCGAGGATCATACACCCGCGGAAACCGATCGTGTGGACGAATTCGCCGGCCGTTTTCCGGGGTGGGCCGGGCTTATTTTGGATCTCGTGCGACAGCGCGATGACCTTGCGCATTCTGTAAAGGCGCTCACCGATCGGATCGCCTATGACCCGGAGCTTGCCAAATCCCTGCATGAAGTGATCTCCACGGTGACATCCATTCGATCAGCGGCGACCATCCTGGCCGATGGTCAGTCGCTGGAGCCGCAGTGGCAAAGTCGGTTTCACCGCAACATTGATGAAGACAGTGAGCGCCTGGCCTCCGAGGCCGAAGCGCTGGTTCGGTATCTGGAGGGCGCGCCCGGTTCGGAAATGGCGGTGCGGACACCTTTGGAACAGTTCCATGCATTCATGGACAGCCATGACCATCACTTCTCCGAGCTTGAAGGGCCTGGTGGCTCGGCACGTGTGGCCTCCATTATTGCGCGCGGCGATCACTTGGTCAGCGACGCGGCGCGGCAGATCGCGTTTGCTGTGTTGAAACAATACGTACAGGACGCGCGCAAGCTTCCTTTGAGCGAAATGGGCGATCTGATTGAGACACATGGCCTGGATCCTTTGGCGCTTGCCGAGGCGACAAACCAAAGACTTGCGACGGTGGCCCGGCGTCTGGGCAGCCTTCCCGAAGATGTGGCTGGGCCGGTTGGGTTCTTCATTTGTGATGGCACAGGCCGGGTGATCTTGCAAAAGCCTGCACTTGGCATTGCTCGCCTGCGGACCAATGCGTGCTGCATTCACTGGCCGATCTACGAAGTTCTTGGCCATCCTGGTCGGGTCATCCAAAAACGGGTCCGCCAAGACGAGGCGCGGGTGATCGCGCTCGCCATGAGCCACGAAGCGCGCGCTGCCTCTATAAATCGCCCCGCCCTCTATCACGCCCAAATGTTGCTTTTACCAGACAACGGTACAGGACCGGAAACAAAGGTTGCGGCTTCCTGTTCCATGTGCACCATGGGAGCCTGTCAAGTCGACTGACCACGATGTGCACGGCACAAGCGAAAGTGACCAAGTGTCGTGTTTCCAAAACCCGTTTGCATTGTTAGCGTCGGGCACGAGGGCGAACGGTTTTATCGGGAGATTGGCATGCTTCGTTTGAAATACTTCATTTTCATTTTGGTTGCGTTGTTGCCTGGCTGCGGGGCGTCGGTCTTCACGGATACGGATCCCAGTTTCAATTTCGCAAATGTACGCACGTTTACCTGGGCGAAAAACCCGCCGCTGGTGACTTCGGGCGAGTATCCGGTCTCACCGCTGACCTCCGCGAAGATGACCACGGCGTTGAAAGCCGAGTTTGAGCGCAAAGGGTATCGCTTTACCAATTCTGCGCGAAATGCCGACATCGCGGTGTCTTACACTCTGGGTGCGCGCGACAAAATTGAATTGCGTCACTATCCGACGACCTATGTCAGCAGTTTCCGCAGCTGGCCCTGGGGTGCGCGCTATTACGGCTTTGGCTATGTGTCGCCTTTCGGGACAACGATCAGCCAAACCCGCGAGGTTGAGGTCACGATAGGAACGCTCTCTGTTGATGCGTTTGACACGCGCACACGCCGCCCCGTTTGGCATGCTCAAACCAGCAGAAGGATCAGTGACGCGGAGCTTGCAGGCGCATCAGACGGGCTGCTGCTTGAAGCGGCCAGTTCTGTTTTGTCCCAGTTTCCGGTCATTGCACAAGTGCCGAACCCTTGAGGCCGACAGCGTCACTATGTCTTTGAATTCTCCCAGCAGGTAGAAACAACTTTTTTTACTGAAATCATGTGTTTGCGATTTGTCAAACAGCGATCAAGCGTGTTTGTCTTCACACATATCTGGTTTTGACAGCCCGGGGAAACCGTAAGATACTCACGTTTAAGAAAGCCGCGCACAATCGGAGGGAGGACCGATTGCATGAGCAAAAAAGTGATCGTTATCGAGGACGAGCGCAACATTATTGAGGCCATCTCCTTCATCCTGTCGCGGGACGGATGGGATGTTGTGACCCATTCGAATGGCCATGATGCCATCGACGCGGTGCGGCTGCGCAAGCCCGATATTGTCATATTGGATGTGATGCTGCCGGGCAAAAGCGGGTTTGATATCTTGCAGGAAATCCGTGGTGACGGAGAGCTTGGCCAAATCCCGGTTTTGATGCTGACAGCGCGCGGACAGGAAAAAGACCGTGAAATGGCACAACGCGCGGGTGCATCGGCCTACATGACCAAGCCGTTTTCCAACGCAGAGGTCCTTGACGCAGTGCGCCATCTGGCAACGGTATGAGACGCGGCCCGCCCACCATTTTTGTTCAAGAGCGCACCTATAAGCGCAGACGCATGGCCGATGCGGCGCGGATGTTGCCGATACTGGGCGTCATCTTGTTCATGATCCCGCTGCTGTGGAGTGATGGCGAAACGGGGCCCGACAGCACGCGCACAGCGGCCGTGATGATATATCTCTTTGTCGTGTGGGCCGCTTTGACGGGTGTTGCAGCCGTGCTGTCGCGCCGGTTGGGACCCGAAGAAGACACGCCAGAAGACAGTGCGACGGAGGAGGATGCGGGCTGATGGCCACGCTGAACGTCCTTGTCTTGGTCTGCCTGTCTTATGTAGCGCTTTTGTTCATTGTGGCCTTCATGGCAGATCGAGCGGCAAAACAGGGCCGCGCCAGGTGGTTGCGTTCCCCGGTGATCTATACCCTATCGTTGTCCATCTATTGCACAGCCTGGACATTCTATGGCGCGGTCGGGTTTGCAGCGCGCTCTGGGCTGGAGTTTGTCACGATCTACCTTGGGCCATCGCTTGTGATGATCGGATGGTGGTGGACCCTGCGCAAAATGGTCCGCGTCGGGCGCAGTCAGCGGATCACCTCAATTGCTGATTTGATCTCGTCTCGGTTTGGGAAGTCGAACTCACTTGCGGTGTTCGTCACCGTGATCGCTGTTATCGTCCTTGCGCCCTACATCGCGCTGCAACTGCAATCGGTTACGCTCAGTTTTGACACAGTGGCCTCCCCGGATTTCATCGCCACAAAAGATGCCTCAGGTCAGCAGGCCACTGCGCTCTGGGTGGCGGCGGGGCTTGCGGTGTTCACGATTCTTTTCGGCACGCGCAATGTAGACGCCAATGAACGCCATCACGGTGTGGTGATGGCCATTGCCATAGAAGCCGTCGTGAAGCTCATTGCGCTTTTGGCGGTTGGTGTTTTCGTGGTCTGGGGTCTTTCTGGAGGCGTTGGCGCGACGCTCGATCGTATCGATGCGTCACCGATTGCAACCTGGGAGGTGCCCGGCAGCCGGTGGGTGGGCCTGACGCTCTTATCGGCCGCGGCGTTCATCTGTTTGCCGCGGATGTTTCAGGTGATGGTCGTTGAAAGCGAGCACGAAGATCATCTGCGCATGGCGTCCTGGGCGTTCCCGGCCTACCTGATGGCGATGAGCCTCTTTGTCGTGCCGATTGCGGTGGTCGGGCTCGACATGCTGCCAGCAGACGCAAACCCTGATCTTTTCGTTCTGACCTTGCCGCTGATGGAGGGGCGTGAAGGCTTGGCGATCCTGTCCTTCCTGGGCGGGTTCAGTTCAGCCACGTCGATGGTCATTGTCGCGGCGATCGCGCTTTCGACGATGGTGTCCAACCATATCGTTATGCCGATCTGGCTGCGCTCAACCGGGGGTTCGGCGATCATTTCCGGCGATGTGCGCTCTGTCGCGATGTTGGCGCGACGGTTGGCAATCGCGGTTATTTTGTTTCTGGGGTACCTTTACCTGCGTCTATCGGGCGGTGGCAGCGCGCTGGCTGCGATCGGACTGATCTCATTTGTCGGTGCTGCACAGTTTTTACCCGCGCTGATGGGCGGGCTTTTCTGGCGGGGTGCGACGCGTTCGGGCGCGATGGCCGGTTTGGGGCTTGGCTTTGTTGTGTGGCTCTACTGCCTTTTTCTACCAAGCTTCGGTCCCTCAGGCATCCTGCCCCAAACGGTGTTTGAAAATGGGCTTTTTGGCATGTCCTGGCTGCGGCCTTACGCGCTTTTCGGCACCGAGGGGATGGACCCGGTGATGCACGCTGTGTTGTGGAGCATCTTGCTGAATGCCGGCTCGTTCATTCTGGTGTCCATTCTCAGTTTGCCGCAGCCCATAGAACGGCTGCAGGGCGCGCAGTTTGTGAACGTGTTTGATCATTCCAGCACGCCCGGAGGCTGGTCAGGTGGGCTGGCGCAATCTGAGGACCTGATGATCATGGCGCAGCGCATCATGGGCGCGCGCGATGCACAGACGCTCTTTGCCGAAGAGGCGCAGCGTCAGGGCCTGGGCGGGTATTTGCCCGAACCGTCACCCGACTTTCTCAATCGATTGGAACGGGAGCTTTCGGGATCAATCGGGGCGGCAGCGGCCCATGCGATGATCTCGCAGATTGTCGGCGGTGCGACGGTATCGGTTCAGGATCTGATGGCCGTGGCGGATGAAACGGCGCAAATTATGGAGTATTCCAGCCGCTTGGAGGCCAAAACTGACGAACAGGCACGGACAGCGCGGCAATTGCGCGAAGCTAACGAAAAGCTCACCCAAATCTCTGTGCAAAAGGATGCATTCCTCAGTCAGATCAGTCACGAGCTGCGGACACCGATGACGTCGATCCGATCTTTTTCTGAGATCTTGCGCGACACAGACAGCTTGTCAGGTGAAGAACGCAATAAATACGCGTCCATCATTCAGGAGGAGGCCACGCGTCTGACGCGCCTTTTGGATGATTTGCTGGATCTCAGCGTGCTGGAAAACAGCCAGGTGGTGCTGAACCAGCAATCTGGCACGCTGTTCGACCTTCTGGAACGCGCGATCGCGGCGGCCGATGTAACCGGCAAACTCCGCATTCACCGCAAGCCTGAACGCGAAAAGGTCATGCTCAACACCGATCTCGATCGCCTGACGCAGGTGTTCATCAACCTGATCTCAAATGCTGGCAAGTACTGTGAAAGCGACACCCCGGAACTGCGCATAAAGGCAGAAACGCGCGATGGGGATCTGGTGGTCGACTTCATCGACAATGGCGAGGGCATTCCGCGCAATCATCAGGCTGTTATCTTTGAAAAATTTGCCCGTGTGGGGGAAACCAAAGCGGGCGGGGCTGGCTTGGGATTGGCCATCTGCCGTGAGGTGATGGGCCGGCTCGGAGGCTCTATTTCTTACGTACCAGGACAGGCCGGTGCTGCGTTCCGCGTGCGCGTGCCCATGGAGGCCGGTCAGCACGTACAGGCGGCACAGTGATCCGGTAAGGGCTTGGTAACCTAGTTGACGTATCTTTCCTCTCGGTCGTGGGGACCGGCTCAGGCGGCGGATGGTATGTCAACCGGCAGTGATAGTTCTGTCATACGTAAAAAGGCCCTCAACGGGCGAGAGGATTTTGACGCACGCGCAATGTCGTGGTCAAAAGCCGCTCGGCTGTCGCTGGAACGGATCAGCGATCGCCTCTTTGAGCTGCAGCTTTCTGTGCGCACTGTTGAGCAGGTCAACACCACCTTATCGGAATTGCGCGATGTGGCATCGGGGGATCGGTTGCTCATGCTGCTGGATGCCTACGGTGATTTGGCGGCTGATGACGCCCAGGCGGGTGTCTCTGGCCGCGCGGCTGTGATGCTGGATCGCGGGCTTGTCCAGACATTGGTGGAGGTGCAAACCCGCGGGCGTATCACTGAGGCAGAGTTGGAAACACGCGCATTTACGCATACTGACGCGGCGGTGACCGCCCAGTTGATTGATCCTGTGCTTGCGTCAGTGGATGAGATGATGAGCAGCACGCCGCAAAGCCCTGACCCGCTTCGGTTGCGGTACGGTGATAAGGTCGAAGACGCGCGCGCGTTGCTTTTGGCGCTAGAGGCACCCGATTACGTTCTGTTTCGCATTTCACTGGACATCGAGTCCGGCATGCGCAGTTCCGAAGTGTTGCTGGCCATTCCCGAGGATATGCTACGACCGCCCCCACCAGCAAAGGATCAAGAGGATGCGGAGACAGGCACGTTTGATCTCAGCAGCATGGCGCTATCGGCACCGATCTCTCTCAACGCCGTGGTCGCGCGTCTGAGCATGCCCTTGTCGCGCGTCTGCGATCTGAAACCAGGAGACAAATTGACCGTGGCGCGTAACGCATTGACCACAACGGAACTGATTGGGTCCAAGGGATTTGTCGTTGGAAAAGTGGTTCTTGGCCAAATCAATGGCTTTCGCGCTGTGCGTCTGGGCCCGGATATGTCCGATGATGCTGTCGCAGCTCTGGAAGCGGAGGACCAAGTCAGTTCTGCGCCCGATCCAGCAGCACCAGGCCTATCGGCGTCGCCGCAGGTGCCTGCTTTGGAGAAGGAGCCGTTGCAAGTACCCGATCTGCCCGCGCCCGACCTAGCCGTGTCTGATCCGCCTGTGACTGAGTTGCCTGTCACTGAGCCGCTGCAAGACTTGGCCACGGATGACGCGGCAAAGCTCGAAGAGGCTTCGTTGGAACCTTTGGACATGGAACCTCTCGATCTTGGCGATTTGGCGGATTTGAGCGGGCTGGATGACGCAACGATGGATACGGCATGATTGGACGCCTCTGGCGATGAGCTGTCTGATTTGCCGGACCTAACTGCTTTCTAGCGCTGCCCATGCGATGTGCCAAACGGCGCAGAGTTGCAGCGCTGGGCGGCAACGCGTGAGGGCGACGCAACGCGGATCCGCCGGACTATGAAGTTCCAGGTATCTGAGCGGCAAAGACTGAGCGGGATCCTGATCTGGCGGCATGGCTCAGAGCTCTGCGCATACTGACTTTGCCCCTCGTTGGCTGGACGTGACGCATTTCAGAGGCTCCCCGTTCGCAACGAACCCAAACCGGAAAACGCGCATCTGACACTGGTCTGGCCATGAAAAGGGCTCTTTGATAAATGACCGTGGGGACGGAGCCGTCATTCAGGCAAAGCTCCATGGGAATTTGCGGGTCAATTGGGCTCTGCGCCTGATCGAACTCACGGATGCTGCTGTCAGGGCCGGTGAAGCGTTAGTTGATGAGATACTCAAGGCCGGAAAGACAGTGTTCTACGCTCAGGAAAACGCGATGCCCATGACCACGATCATCAAGCCGAACATAGACAAAAAGAGCGAGCCTGTATTGATCGGAACCACCTGTCGGAGAACGTCCTTGAGCTCGTCATCGCTCAGCCCGGCGTTGCGTGCAGACCAGACGCGTTTGATGCAGTACAAAAGCCCGCCCAATCCGAAAAGTGACACTGCCGCACCGACCCAGATCACCCACTCCATCGTACCCTCCAATCTGTTTGCGCGGGCCTAACCGGTTCGACGTGTCTGCGCAAGGTGACACCCTCTTGCGGCGATGGCCCGTGCGCCCTAAACGAGATAGAAAGACCTCGGCAGGAGCAACAGATGAGCGAGACGACAACAAACCCTGAGCCTCAAGCGGACGCAAGCTACCGCGTGACGGCTGACGAATTGCGCCAGTTCATTGAACGTTTTGAGCGTCTTGAGGCCGAAAAACGCGACATTGCGGACCAGCAAAAAGAAGTCATGGCCGAGGCCAAGGCGCGCGGTTATGACACCAAGGTCATGCGCAAGGTCATCGCGCTGCGCAAACGCGACAAAGATGACATTGCCGAGGAAGAGGCGGTGCTGGAAATGTACAAAGAAGCGCTTGGCATGTAGCCCGCAGGCATGATCCGCGGCTGCCCTTGCCCCTGGCGGCGCACTCAGCGGCCGGGTTAGGGCGTGATCAGGGTCACGCCGGGCACACGGGGGATGTTGAACACATCTTCTTCGTAGAGCTCGGTCATTTGATCAACGATATCGACGGTCCACTCTGCCAGTTCATATTCTTCTTCTACCGCGTCATCGTCGACGAATTTATCCATGAATGCGGCGATCACGCGGCGCTTTTGCACTTCGGTCATGCCCGGGTGGCTGTCGACATAGCTTAGAAAGCGTTTCATGCCGCCTTCTGACATGATTTCTTGCAAAAGGTCGTATTCCCCTTTGATTTCCTGGGTCGGGTCGAGACCGCCCATTTCGCGAATGAGCTCTGCCCAGATCAGAGGGGTGTCTTCGTTGCACCACACTGTGATCGGAATATCCGGTATCTGCGCGCGAATGCGTTCGAAAAGCTCAGACCACCGGAAGCTGAGCGGATCATAGCCGCGAAAGAGATCTCCAATTGAATTGAAATTGGTGATCTCAAGAAGCGCGGGCATGAAGCTTGCAGGGTTGCGCACCGCAAAGAAAAGCTCAACGTGGTCATCAGGCAAGAGCTGTCTTAATGCCTCAAGACGGGCGCAAGAGGCCGGGTAGAACATGCGTTTCACCGCCATTTTATGCGTGCCAAAGAAACTGTCATTGGAGATCACCAAGCGATCAGCATCGCCGGACGGCAAAAGCGCGTTGCGCAGGTTTTGGCCCAGATCCGGAGGGGCGGCGCCATCGGTTGCGGCCGCGATCGTGTCGCGCAGCATGTTTCGATAGCTCTCCGGTTCAGGCACAACGGTGCCGATTGCCTCAAGGTGCTCGGCGTTTTTCAAAAGGCACGTCACCAAACGATCTTCGTCGGTGGCATGTGCGCCCGCGTGAAGGATGATTTGCATAGGTCTTTGAGCCGCTCGATCTTATCTGCGCCTCCAATATACGCGCTTTTGTCCGAGCTACCAGTGCAAGCCGGGCGGGGATTGTGCTGCGATCTGTCGGGTTTTCACCCGCGCGTGAGTGGATCTTACACATCATCTGATGCATTCGTGATTGGACCGCACAGGTGAGGGCTGTACAGAATGTCGCAGTTGAGCGCGCCTCGGCTCTATGCCCGTTGCGCATCGTCATGAACTGTCTGAGGTGCCAAATGTTTGAGCCCATGATTTCAAAACTTCGTCTTGCAGCTTTTGGACTGCTCTTTGCCTTGGCGCCAGTGGCGGCCTCGCTGAGCGCAGATAAGGCGCAGGCGCTGCCGGCCCATGTGATCGCTGAATATGGTGTGCCGCCCGTTGTGCCGACGGGCGCCTTGTCGGACCTTCTCGATCGGGATGCCAGAGCCGTTTTCGTCGAGGCGATGCAAAACTCCACCTGGGGAAGTGACCAGGAATTTGCGCTGATGAATATCGGGACGTCCGGGGATCTTCGATTGGCATGGCTGATCAGCGATCTGATGCGCTTTATCTCCAGCCGTGGGATCAATGTGCAACTGGCAGATGCCGCCTCGGAGCTTTTGGGCAAAGACATTCCCATCGACAATGCTTGGGGGGAGCTCACGGATATCCTCATCGCGTGGGATATTCCTGCGCCGCCCAACTATCTTGAGATGAAGCGAGCGATCTTCACGTCCGTTCTGCCGGATTGGACCCCGCTCTTTGAAGAGGGTCAGATCGACTGGCGGCATGTGTCCTGGGGTGGTGTGCCGATTGATGCGCGCCCCTTTGATCAGACGGATGAGCGTTGCAATTGCATTCCCGCGGCGGACAATCCGGAGGTGAGCACGGCGGCGGAAGCCACTTGGTTGAAAGACAGTGATGTGGTCTTTGGTGTGGTGGTCAACGGAGAGGCGCGCGCCTATCCGCGCCGCATCATGGAAGTGCGCGAGATGGTCAATGACACGCTGGGCGGGCGTGATCTGGGCATTCCCTATTGCACGCTGTGCGGTGCGGCGCAGGCCTATTTTACCGATGAGGTGCCCGCAGGCGTGCAACGGCCTGTGCTGCGCACATCTGGGCTTTTGATCCGCTCTAACAAGGTCATGTTCGATCTGGAGACGTTTTCGGTGTTCGATACGTTTTTGGGCAATGCGGTGACCGGGCCATTGGAAAAAAAGGGCGTGGTCTTGGATCAAGCCAGCGTGGTGACCACCGAGTGGGGCACGTGGAAAGAGGCCCATCCTGATACGACGGTGCTGGTCGAAGCGTTGGCGTTAGGCCGGGATTTCGATTTTCGCAATGGGCGTGATGCCAATGGTCCGATCTTTCCGGTGGGCGATGTGGATCCACGATTGAGCGTTCATGAGGATGTGATCGGGGTGGTGACGGCCTCTGGCACCCCCGTGGCGTTTCAGCGATCCAAGGCATTTACGGCGCTCAGCCAGGGTCAGGAGATCGTGGTGGAGAATGTGCATCTGAAGATGGATGGCGGTGGGATTAAAGCGGTCGATGCGGACGGGCGTGATCTTGGCAGCCATCAGGCGTTTTGGTTTGCCTGGTCGCAGTTTCATCCGGGCACCGCGCTTTGGGAGGGGTGAGGCGCTCGTCGCTCCCTTGCGGGCGCGCCTCGCTGACAGAAAAAGGGCGCTCCTTGCGGAGCGCCCTTTTTTGATTACTGCGTGATCGCTTTGGTTTCGAGATATTCGTGGAAGCCCAGCGGGCCGGCCTCTCGGCCGTTGCCGGATTGCTTGTAGCCACCAAATGGCACGTCGTAGTCACCGCCTTCGCCATTGGCGTTGACCACACCCGCGCGCAGTTTGCGGCTGACGCGGTTGATGCGGCTTGCATCGCCCGATTGGATGTAGGCCGCCAAACCGTAAGGCGTGTCATTGGCGATCTCGATCGCCTCGTCTTCGGTCTCAAACGGTAGGACGGCCAGGACCGGGCCGAACACCTCTTCTCTGGCGATGACCATGGTGTTGTTCACATCCGTGAACACCGTCGGGCGCACATAGTAGCCTTTGTTGAAGCCCTGAGGCAGGCCAGGGCCACCGGCCGCCAGCGTCGCGCCGTCATCGATCCCAGCCTGGATCAGCCGCTGCACATGGTCATGCTGCTTTTTGTTCACAACGGGGCCAATGTGATCGCCTTCTTCCATAGGATCGCCGACAACGCAGTTTTCGACCTCCTTGGTCACCAGGGACACCACCTCATCATAGACAGACTTTTCCACCAGCAGGCGGGAGGCGGCATCGCAGGACTGACCATTGTTGATAAAGCAGGCATCTACCGAAACCTTCGCCGCACTGGGCAGATCGGCATCGGCAAAAAGCAGGTTGGGCGATTTGCCGCCCAGCTCCAGAGAGACGCGTTTGATCGTGTCCGCTGCAGCCTTTGTCACCGCTTTGCCCGCGCGGGTGGAGCCGGTGAAGGACACCATGTCGATGTCAGGATGAGAGGCGATGGGTTCGCCCACGCCTTCCCCGTCGCCATTGATCATGTTGAAGACGCCGGGCGGGCACCCGGCCTCATCGAGCACCTCGGCCAGCATCACGGAGGTGAGCGGTGAGTATTCTGAAGGCTTCAAAACCATCGTGCAGCCAGCTGCCAGAGCCGGTGCCACCTTGATCATGATCTGGTTCACAGGCCAGTTCCACGGCGTGATCATGCCAACGACACCCACGGGTTCATCCACGAGGGTGGAGCCGCCGCGCAGGGACGGCCGCTCAAAATCATGGGCTTTCAACGCTTCTATCGCGGCCTCAAGGTGGCCCACGCCCACCGGCATGTGCACCTCGCGGGAAAATGACATCGTTGTGCCCATCTCATGGGGCATCATCTTGATGAATTCCTCGCCCCGTGCTTCATAGGCTTTGAGGATCCGTTCCAACAGGTCGACGCGTTCGTCCACGGTTGAAAACCCGAAGGTCTTGAACGCCTCTTTTGCCGCCGCAACGGCTTTGTCCACATCGGCTTTGGTGCCCATGGCGATTGTGGCGATCGCCTCTTCATTGCCTGGATGGATGACATCAAATGTTGAGCTTCCGGGTTCCGGATCAACCCATTCTCCATTGATGTAGAATTTGTGATAATTGCTCATGTGCGCTCCCTGCAAGTTAGATGACCAATCGGACGGTAACACGGCGTGTGTAGCCGCAAAGCCGCGTCAGCTACAGTATGATCGGAGATGCGGCGCCTGTCGTCAATGCACTGCGGATCAGCATGCGCATAACGCCCGGGGGTGACAGGACCAGCCCAGGCGCTTAAAGCGGCACGTATGAAATGCGTTCTTCATATCGGAACGGAAAAAACCGGCACGACGCTGCTGCAACGCTGGCTTTACGAAAATGAAGCGGCGCTTTCCGCCCAGGGCGTGGCGCTGTCGCAGAGTATGGGTCAGCCCAATAACCGGCGGTTTGTGGCGTATGCGCATGGCGGAATTGACGATTATCTCAAAAGCAAATCCATCTTCACCGAAGACGAACGGGCGGCGTTTTTTGAAGGATACAAGGCGCAGCTAGCAGAGGAGTTTGCGCGCAAATCCAAGACGCATCACACATTTCTTATCACGTCTGAGCATTTTCACAGCCGACTGATCTCACGCAAGCAGGTGAAGCGCGTAGAAGAAACGCTATCGCCTTTTTTTGAGGAGTTTCGGGTCGTGTGCTATTTTCGTGAGCAATCGCGAAAACGCACCTCGCTTTACTCGACCGGTCTGAGAAGCGGCGGCGGTGTGTCCCTGCAGGACTTTCAAAAAGACAAGTCGCCAGAAAACCATCATTACAACTATTTGACATCATTCAGAAAATGGGAGGATGCCTTTGGGATCGATGCTCTTGTTCCGCGGATTTATGATCGCGACCGTTTGGATGAGGGCGACATCAGGCGCGACTTTCTAAAGCACGCTTTGCCGGAGGTTGATCCGGCCGCATTGGCGTATGCCGCGCAGGAGGCCAATACGTCGCTTTCCCATGATGAGGCGTGTCTCTTTCAGGCGGTGAACTCTGCGCGTGGCAAGCGGATCGGACGCGTACAAGATCATCTGCCCGGTGTCTTGAATAAGCTGGTCTCAGATCTTCCGGGCCTTGATCGATCGGCAGAGATCAATGATCCGCGGCAACCCGATATGTATGCCGCGTTCGATGCTTCCAACAGAGCGTTCTTCAAGCGCTATTTTGGTCAGGACACGAACTTGTTCACGGCCCCTCAGCCGGTCGCCACGGACCCGGAAGAAACGCCGAAATACCGTCTGAGTGATCTTGCCGATCTGATGCACAGTGTGGCGTCGCAGAGAAACCTCGTCGTGGTCACTGAAAAGGAGGTGAATGTGCTGAAAGATGTGGCGGCACGGCTCTATGCCTCCGGTACGATTTCAGCTGTGGAGGCCATAGCGCTTTTGTCTGTCGCGCAACGCGTGCGCAGGGCCGATAAGGGCATTTCAGAGCAGATTGATAAACTCTGGTCTGAAAGGTGAGCGAAAGCAAAGCCGCAGACTTGAAGCTTGTGGCATCCAAGATGGGCAGACATTGCCGCTCTGCCAAAACCATGGGCGCAATGAGATGAAACGGCAATTGCAATTCAGCCTCTCTGTGCCAGATTGCCGGTATGACCAATATCCCCGTATACCAATCCCTCGCTCAAAGCCTGTCTGATCACAAAGTGGAGGCGCTTTTCGGCCTGATGGGCGACGCCAATCTCTTTATGGTCGATCATTGGGTGCGACAGCATGAGGGCCATTTCGTCTCTGTCGCTCATGAAGGCAGCGCGGTTCTAATGGCGATGGGGTATGCCCATGTCACCGGCGGTATCGGTGTGGCCACCGTGACCCATGGCCCGGCGGTGACCAACTGCGTGACGGCCCTTGTCGAAGGGGTAAAGGGCAGGGTGCCTATCGTCCTTTTGGCAGGCGACACACCGGCTGAGAATTTGCTGCATCACCAGAATGTCGATCAGCGGGAGATTTTCAAATCCACGGGTGCGGGTTTCGTACAGATGCGCAGCCCCGCCACTTCCACGCAGGACCTTGCCAAAGCCTTTTACCGCGCGGGCGCAGAGCGGCGTCCGGTTGTGCTCAACATGCCGGTTGATTTCATGTGGGAAGCGGCTGGAGATCAAGCCGCGCCGCTCGCGCCCTTCAAGCAGCCTCAGGGCATTGCCCAGACGGACATCGTGGATGAGGCCGTGGGCATGATTGCCTCGGCGCGGCGCCCGCTCATTCTGGCGGGTGTGGGGGCGTGCGACGCCAAAGACGCATTGGTGGCCTTGGCGGATCGGTTAGAGGCGCCGTTGGCGACCACCATCCGGGGCAAGGGGCTTTTCAGCGATCACCCGTATTCCATTGACGTGTTCGGTACCGTTAGCACGCCTGCGGCCTATGACGTGATGGCGAAATCCGATTGCGTGGTCGCGTTTGGGGCGGGGCTGCATTACTACACCACCGATCACGGCAAACTGCTCAAGAACAAACGCCTCGTGCAGGTGGATATTGATCCCGCCGCCGTGGGGCGCGGCATTCACCCCGACGCGGCGCTGATTGCCGATGCAGGGCCTGCCGCAGAGCTGATCCTGCATTGGATCAATGAGGCCGAAATACCTCCGTCAGGCTTCACCGCAGAGCTGGATCAGGCCATGCTGCGCCACCATCCGGCACCCACAAGGAAAACACCGGACGGGCACGTCAATTACGTGCACGCCCTTGAGGCGCTCGAAGAGGCCCTGCCCAAGGATCGCATTATCGTCACCGATGTCGGTCGTTTCATGACGGAGATTTGGGCGCGCATGTCTGTGCCAGACCCGCGCAGTTTCATTCCTGCCACCAATTTCACCTGCATTGGTCTGGGCCTGCAGGAGGCGATAGGTGCCGCCGTGGCCAAGCCGGATCGCACGGTCGTGGCGATCTGCGGGGATGGCGGGTTCATGCTTGGGGGCCTCAATGAATTGCATACGGCCATTCGGTTGGGGCTCAACATGGTGATCGTGATCGCCAATGATAGCGCCTATGGGGCGGAGCATATCCAGTTTGAAAACAGACAGATGGATCCCACCGCTTCTCACTTGCACTGGCCTGGATTTGCAGACGTGGCCCAATCGATGGGGGCGCAGGTGGCGCGGGTTGATGGGCCGGAGACGCTTGAGGAGGCCGTGGATTTGCTTAGGACACGGGAAGGCGTCTTGCTGATTGAGCTTGTTCTGGATCCCGGTGATATGCCGCCGCTCCGAAAGTGATCTTTGCCCGGAACGGCGGCTGATCGTTAGATCACGCTTGCGGGCACATAGGCATAGGCATCGCCAGATCTGACAAATCGCCCGACGCCCGGAAAGGGGATGTGAGTTGCGGCGATCAACAGGTTGTCTGTCGCGGCGCGGTCAAACAAAGTGCGGCGCGACGTGGCTGCAAGCGCTGCATCAACGTCAAAGCCAAAGCCGACATCTGGCAGGGCGGTGTGCAGAACCGAACTGTGCAACGAGTCCGCGACCATCAAAAGCTGGCTGTCGCCACCGTCGATGTGAACATGGGCGTGACCGGGTGTATGTCCTGGCGAGAGCTCCATCTTGATGCCCGGAGCCACGTCTGCCCCAGACGTGACGGGCTTTAGCTGATCCGCGTAGGCGCCATACATCGATTGTGCAATCTGGAAGAGGCCTTTGGCTTCGTCCGGGGCCTGCGCCATGATCCCGTCATCGCCCCAGAAATCGATCTCAGCCTGCATGATGGCCACTTCAGCGTTCGGAAAGACCGGCCCATTCGCACCGATCATGCCGCCCACGTGATCGAGGTGGGCGTGGGTGACAATGATCAAGTCGATATCTTCGGGGGCGACGCCCAGAGCGGCCAGACCATCAGATACGCGGCCCAGGCCCGGCCCAAGAGCATCGATATCGCCGATCCCAGAGTCGATCAGGATGGTGCGATCTGCGCCTTGCAGCAGGTAGGCCGTGATGGGTGCGGGCATAGCATCGCCAGTGATGCCGCCAGCGGCGAGGGCCGCATCCATGGCGGCCACATCATCGGTCAGGAAGAAGCCCTTCTGAAGCCCAGCCATCCCGTCAAAAAGAGCCGTCATACGATAATTGCCAACCGGGAAATCAAAGACTGCGGGGGCGCCTTTTGAGTGCCCATCTGCCAGAACTTTGGTGGTCGTGGATGTGAGGATGGCCGGGGCCGCTAGGGCAGCAATTCCAAAATTGCGTCGTGTCAGGGTGGTCATGGCAGCGTCCTTTCTAAATTTATATCGTGCACGAAGTAATCGAATACGAATAAATGAAAGTCAACCCTTTCGTTTGCGCATAAAATTGCCTATCTTCTTCAGCTATGGATGACATGCCGATCACTGATGACCTTAAGCAGCTGCTTTGCTTCAACATTTACACGTTGAACCGCAGCTTTGGGCGCTATTACCAAGCCGCATTTTCTGAGACCGGCATGACATATCCCAAGTTTGTGATCTTGATGGCCCTCGACTCTGGCGGCCCAATGTCGGTGTCCAAACTCTCCACTCGGGCAGGGGTTGAAGCAAATACGCTTTCGCCGCTCCTGAAGAAGATGGCGGATTTTGGCGCGATCACGCGTCAGCGCGCGGAAGAGGACGAGCGTCGTGTCGATGTGGCGATCACGGACATGGGCCAAGAGGTTTTGCGCCGCGCCAAAGCCGTCATCATGAAAGGCTTTGCCGAGCTGCAAATTGACCCAGGCCAGATGATGGATGCGCTCCAATTCTTGGAGGACGCCCGCGCCAAGGTCGAAGATGCCGATCCGCCAAAGCTGAATTTCGACGGTTTGACCTGAGTTTACACAGAAACAGCCTGTCTGAGATCGGCCACATCCACGTCTTTTGCATAGCCACTCAGCTTGGTACGACCCCGTTCCAGAACCAGAAAACGATCCCCCAGCTCGGCGGCGAAATCGAAGTACTGCTCCACCAGAACGATGGCCAGATCCCCTTTCTTGCGCAGGGATTTGATCACTTCTCCGATTTGTTTGATGATGTTGGGCTGAATGCCCTCAGTGGGTTCGTCGAGCAGCAAGAGTTTCGGCTTTGTCACAAGCGCGCGGGCAATCGCCAGTTGCTGCTGCTGGCCGCCGGAAAGATCGCCCCCGCGCCGGGATAGAAAATCTTTGAGGATCGGGAAGAGGTCAAAGATCTCATCGGGCACGCGCCGTTCCTCGCGCGGCAGACAGGCAAATCCGGTCTCCAAGTTTTCTTTCACCGTTAGAAACGGGAAGATTTCGCGTCCCTGAGGCACATAGGCCACGCCCTTTTGTGCCAGCACATGCGCATGAGCCTTGCCCACTGTCGTGCCGTCTAGTGTCACCTTCCCGTCGCTATAAGGATGCGTGCCAGACAGCGCCTTGAGAAGGCTGGTCTTGCCGACACCATTGGTGCCCATAACGCAGAGCACCTCGCCGCGATCCACCTGCAAGGAGATTTCGCTCAG